>CAZYJB010000454.1:0-2860 GCA_964647675.1 uncultured Verrucomicrobiota bacterium
CGCTGTCCGCGACCGCGACCAGCACGGCCTCGCTGCCCTGACCCGCGCCGAGCGGCGTCGGGATGAGACCTCGCGCGGCGGTCTGCCAGTCAGTCCGCCGCGGGCTCACGTCCAAATCCTCCTCCGGAACCGCCTGGCCGGCTGAATCGCCGCCAGGCGCTCCGCAGTGCTGCGGCGGACACCCCCTCCGGGACCGCCCACTTCCTCCGAACGTTCTCTGCGGATGTCTGCCCCTGCCTCCACGCCCCCTGCTCCCGGCAAGCCGCCGTCGCTCGCCAGCAGCGCGATCAGCAACGTCGCCGTCCTGGCGCTCAGCGTCGCCATCGGGATCTTTATGACCCCGGCGATCCTCGCCCATCTGGGCGAGACGCGGTACGGCATCTGGGCCCTGGTGTCTTCGGTGGTCGGCTACTTCGGCATGCTCGAACTCGGGGTGAGCACGGGCGTTTTCCGCTACGTGCCGCTCTACCGCGCCAAGGGCGACACCGAGAAGCTCAGCGCGACCATCAGCACCGCGGTCGCCTTCAACCTGGGCGTCGGGATCCTCGCCGCCCTGCTGGCGCAACTCTTCGCCCAGCCCCTCGCGGTCTTCTTCGAGGGCGGGGAGGAGTTCGCCGGGCTGATCCGCGTCATCGGACTCGCGGTGGCTTTCGACCTGCCCAGTGTGGCGATCAACGCCGCCATCAAGGGACACGAGGGATTCAAGGCGGCCAACGTTGCCACCACCTTCGGCATCGTGCTCAAGGCCTCCCTCCTCACCGCCTGTCTCGTGACCAAGGCGAGCCTCGTGGTCATGGGCGGCGCCATCCTGCTGGTCAGCGTCTCGGCCCTGATCACCCAGACCATCGCCTTCCGCAAAGTCTGCCCCGAACTCCGCCTCAGCCCGCGCTGCGTACGCTGGAGCGAACTGCGCCTGCTGCTCGCCTTCGGCGGCACCATGCTCATCGCCAGCACGGCCAACTCCATGGCCACCGAGGCGCCGAAGCAGATCGTGGCCAAGGTCATCTCCCTCGGCGCAGTCACCTTCCTCACCATCCCCATGCAGCTGGTGAGCTACTACCGCCAGCTCGTCTACACGCTCACGCGCGTCGTCGCCCCGCGGTTCAGCTTCCTCTCCGGACAGGCAGCCGATGCCGAGGTGGCCCGGCTCTTCGTGCGCTGCACGCGGTACATCGCGATCATTGCCGGCGGCATCGCCCTCTGGTTCTGGGTCGCCGGCCCCTCCTTCATCACGCTCTGGACCCGCAAGCCCGAAATGGCGCAGGCCGGCACGCCGTTGCTGGTGCTGGTCACCGCCACCCTGGTGCTCCTCTCCAATCGCGTCTGCTGGGATCTTATGCTCGGCCTCGGATTGCAGAAGCGGCTCGCCCTCTTCGAATTGGCGGAGGGCCTCGGCATCGCGCTGCTGACCTACCTCGGCTCGCGGTGGATGGGCATCCTTGGCGCCGGCATCGGTATTGCGCTTCCGCTCGTCGCCATCCGCGGTGTCTGGCAGGTGCACTACGTCTGCCGCGTGCTTCACCTCAGTTTCGCCAGCTACTACCGTCAATGCATCCTCGTGCCCTGGCTTCTGGCCGGCGCCTTGACCGGCGCGGCGTACCTCGTACGCATCCCCTCCGTGCTCGGTCAATGGCACTGGATGATCCTGCTCTCCGCGGTGCTGATGGGTGCCTACACCTATCTCGCCTACCTGTCGGCGATCGATGCGGAGGAACGCCGCCACGTCGATGCCAAGCTCGCCAGTCTTCTACGGCGCTTTCGCCAGCCCGCCACGGGCTGAGGCGGGTTCGACCGACGGCACGCCCCACGAAGCCAATCAGCGGCCGCCTCCGCCCGCATCGCTGCCCGTACCACGCCAGTCCTGGCCACCGTTCTCCGCCCGCTCCATGAGCGATTTCCTCGTCTCCCTCGGCGCGTCCATCAAGGGCGCCCAACTCCTGCGCCTTGCCCGCCAGGCCTACCCCTCCGCTCACCCGCCCCAGGGCGAGTCCCATGACTTCCCGTGGGGCGCCGTCGCGGTGCTGCACGATCCGATCCAGGGCGGTCAGAACACCGTCTCCACGGCCAGGGGCTGGACGGCCTGGGTGGGCGATCTCGTGCTCGCCGCCGATTCGCCCCTGCCAGAACGGCTCCAGCAACGCCTCGCGGACTGGCAACAGGCCGGCTGTGACGGACTGCCCGTCGACCTGCGGCAGGACCCGGAGATCGCGGCCTTGAATGGTGCCTATGCGGTCGTGATCGCCAACGCGACGGGGGTCGCCCTGATCACCGATCCGCTGGGCAGCGTTCAGATCTATGTCGGTTCCGACCTCCAAGGTCGCCCCGCTGCCTTCGGCACCCATCCCGATCTCGTCGCCGTCCTCGCGCGATCCGCCCGCGACCTCGATCCCGTTTCGGCCTTCGAGTTTCTCAACAACGGCACCCCCTGCTTTCCCCACACGCTGCACCCGCACGTGCTGGAGCTCGGTCCCGGCCGCGTGCATCAGCTGGTCCTCGCCGCACCCGGCGCCCCCCCCGTCCTGCGCAGCGCGCCGCACTGGACCTTTCCGGACGAGTACCAGCCGGTCCCACCCGAGCCCGAACTGGCCGAGGCCCTGTCAAAAGCGTTTCGCGCGGCGGTTGCCGACCGCAGCCGCGGGCGCAACGTGGCCGTCACCCTGAGCGGCGGGCTCGACTCGCGCGTCATCATCGCTTCCGTCCCTCCGGGCGAGCGCTGCTCGGCCTTCACCTTCGCGGACGTCATGAACCGCGAGGCGCGTACCGCGCGCAAGGTTGCCGAATGCTACCACCGCGACTGGGTGCCGCTCTATCGCGACGCCGACTACATCGCGCGCACCGCGATGGACACCATCCGCTTCAC
>CAZYJB010000454.1:2870-4466 GCA_964647675.1 uncultured Verrucomicrobiota bacterium
TGTGAGGGCGACTGGGTCAACGCCCACGGGATGGGCTTCGCGCACGAGTTCACGTCCCGCGGCATGGGCGCGGTGCTCACGGGCCTGCTGATGAACAACGTGCTGCGCGGTTACTATGCCGCGGACATGGTGCGCGTCGCGCGGGCTGGACGTCTCCTGCCGCCGCACTTCGATTTCGTGCCGTTCGACTACCCAAACGCCATCGAGGCGTTCGACGCCACAGCCTTCCCGGCGCACCTGCTCGACGCGTCGCGCGCGCGACGCCGCGCCTTCACCCAGGATCACCCGGGTCTGAAACGCCAGAGCAAGGCCGAGTGGCTCGACGGCTACCCCTTCTCCCAGGCCTCCGACAACACGGCCTGGGTCGCCGAACGCCGCGTCATGCCGGTGCGCCTGCCCGCCATGGACCGGCGCGTGCTGGACCTCGCCTGCCGCGTGCCCATGCGCACCAAGGCGGAGGGACGCATGTTCGGACGCATGGCGCGCACTCTCCTCGGACCCGGCGCGCGCATCCCCAACGCGAACGACGGCGTGCGCCCCGGCAGCTCCCATTTCTCCTCCATCCTCCAGAAATCCGTCCGCCGCTCCGCCGACCGCGGAAAGAAGCTGCTCACACGTCTCGGCGTCCAGTTCCCCGTGCCGCACTCGTGGCACGACTACCGCCGCTACTGGCAGGAAAGCGCCGGTATCCGCGCGCTCGTCGACACGCACCTCCGCCAGCTCGATCCGCTGGAAGGCACGGTGTTTGCGCGCCCGCCACAGGAAATCCTGCGGCAACCGTCCGTCCACTGGCTCTACTGCTTCCGCATGGTCCAGCTCGCCGCCTGGCGCTCGATCGTCACCGGCTACCGCGTTCACGCCACCTGAACGCCGCCCCGATCCCGCGACCCATCGCCATGTCCATCGACCTGATCCTCCTCACCTTCAACCGGCTCGACTACACCAAGCTGACGCTGGGCACGATTCTCGCCGATCCGGCGGAGGAGTTTTCCCTCACCATCTGGGACAACGGCTCCACCGACGGCACGGTCGACTATCTGAAATCCTCCGTCCGCGACCCGCGCATCCGCGAGATCGTCTACTCACCCACCAACGTGGGCCAGCTCGCCGCCTGCAATACGGTGTTCTCGCAGTCCAAGGCCGACCTTCTCGGCAAGCTCGACAACGACTGCCTCCTGACCCCCGGCTGGACGCGCCCGCTGGCCGCTGCGCACCGCGACATTCCCAAACTCGGAGTGGTGGCCTGCTGGCACTTCTTCCCGGAGGACTTCGATCACGAGAAGGCGCGTGCGAAGATCCAGCGCTTTGGCGAACACCAGCTCCTGCGCCATCCCTGGACCTGCGGCACCGGATTGCTCTTCAAGCGCAGCACTTACGAGCAGATCGGACCGCTCACCGGCCGCGCCACCACCGAGTACTGGATCCGCATGGCCCAGGCCGGGTACATCAACGGCTTCTACTACCCGCCCGTGTGGCAGGAGCACATGGACGACGTGCGCTCGAAACACTATCACCCGAAACCCAGTGTGCATCCGCCCGGTTCGCCCGCCGCCATCGAGGAGGCGCGCCTTCATCGCGAGGAGTACCTGCGCTTCC
>CAZYJB010000455.1:0-4462 GCA_964647675.1 uncultured Verrucomicrobiota bacterium
GGATCGTCGATCACGGTCAGCACAGCGTTGGCGCCGTCCTTGAGATTGCCGTCGAAGCCCGACTGCGTCGTATTCCGGAAGAAGGCGGCGAGGCTATAGAATTCGCCGGTCGTGAGGGGGTCGAACTTGTGGTCGTGGCAGGCCGCGCAATTCGCCGTCAGACCGAGCCAGACCCAACTCATCGTGGTCACGCGGTCGTTCGCGTAGTTGGCGAGATTCTCCGCCTCGATCGTCCCGCCTTCGTTGGTGGTCGCGTTGCACCGCTGGAACCCGGTGGCGATGAGCTGGTCATCGGTGGGATCCGGCAAGAGGTCGCCGGCGATCTGCTCCACCGTGAAGCGGTCGAAGGGCAGGTTCTGGTTGAATGCGCCGATCACCCAATCCCGGTACGGCCACATCTCGCGGTAGTTGTCGAAGTGCAGCCCGTGGGTGTCGGCATAGCGTGCCGCATCGAGCCAGGCGCGGGCGCGATGCTCGCCCCAGCGCGTCGAGTTCAGCAGGCGACGCACGAGGTTTCGATAGGCGTCGGGCGACGAATCCTGCGCGAAGGCCTCGACGTCACCAGGCGCTGGCGGCAGGCCGGTGAGGTCGAGGAAGAGCCGCCGCGCGAGGGTTCGCCGATCCGCTTCGGGCGCCTGGGAAAGCCCGAGCGGCGCCATCCGTTCGAGGGCGAAGGCATCGATCGGATTCGCCACCGTGCCGGGCGCGAGATTCGAGGTAGGCACGACGGGACGCTGCGGTTTGACGAAGGCCCAATGCGCCTGCCACTCGGCGCCGTCGGCGATCCATTGGCGAATCTGCTGCTTTTGCGGGTCCGTCAGCACCTTGTGCGAGGACGGCGGTGGCATCAGGTCGTCTTCGTCGGAGGTGATGAGGCGCCGCCAGAGTTCGGAGCGTTCCGGATCGCCGGCCACCACTGCCGGACCACGCTTGGGGGTGGTCTCGAACAGGCCTTCGCGCGTGTCGAGGCGCAGGCCGGCCTTGCGGGTCCCGGGGTCCGGACCGTGGCAGGCATAGCAGGCCTCGGAGAGGATGGGCTTGATGTGCTGGTTGAACGCCAGCGTCCCGCGCGATTGAGGGGCACCGAGGGCACTGGAGGCCGATCCGAGCGCGAAGCCGATCGTCACGAGTCGGGCAGCCACGGCGCGGGGCAGGAGGAATCGGCGCTCGCGAGCGCCAGGGGGGCGGGCCGGGGAATCCATCGGAGTGGCGGGGATCCTCCACGCGCTACCGGGTTCGGCGCAAGGCCGGTTAAGACCCGAACGCTGACCGAATCCTGCGTGGCCGGCCCCAAGCGATGGAAGGACGGTCCCGCCCTGCGGACGCGGGCGCTACTTGGTCATGGCCGGGCGCGGGCGCGGGCGTTGCAGCGCCAGGATGTCGGTCTGGTGGCGGTTGCCGTGCTTGTGTCCGCCGTTCTTCGCGTGGGTGAAATAAGGGGAATCGGCATAGGGGGCCGGCACGCCGGTCCGCACTTCCTCCACCAATTCCGCCACGCTGTGGAGGATGCGGGTGGGCTGATAGACATAGTCGCCAACGTCCTCGAGCTGCGTCGAGCCGGTGAGCACGAGGTAGGCGAGCAGCGAGGATTCCACGGCGCCGCGGATGTCGGTCTCCATCGTGTCGCCGATCATGACCACCTGTTCGGCACGGTTCATCGAATCGCCGAGGTGCGCGCGCGCGCGGTGGAACATGTAGCCGTTGGGCTTGCCGAGGTAATAGGCGCGCCGGCCGGTGCTGGCCTCGAGGAAGGCGGCCAGCGCTCCGGCACCGGGGCGCGTCTTCTCGCTGGAGACCGGGCACCAGTTGTCGGGATTGGTGGCGACGAGGCGCGCGCCCTTCTCGACGAGTTCATGGGCCTTGGTGAGTTTTTCCGTGGTGGCGGCCCCTTCGCCGACGACGACGTAGTTGGGATGGATGGCGTCGTTGGCGATCTTACGCTCGTGCAGCGCGGCGAGCAGCGCGCCCGCGCCGACGACGAAGGCCGTGCAGTTGGGGTGCGTTTCGCTGAGGAACTCCGCCGTGTTCATGGCGGACGTGTAGAAGTGACGCGGGGAGAGGCCATGGACCCCCAGGTGCTTGAGCCGGACGGCGAGATCCTCGCCGGTCGGGGCCGAGTTGTTGGTGAGGAACAGGAACGGTGTGCCCGTGGAAAGAAGGGCGCCAACGAAGTCCGCCGCGCCAGGAATGAGCTGGTTTTCGCGGTAAATGACTCCGTCCATGTCGATGAGATAGCCGAGCTTCATAGGGAACTCCTTGCCGGCCAGACTTCAACGTGGGGGAGATTCGTTGAAGCGCCGCCCGGCGTCTGCGGTCGCGCGGGAACGGTGCGACCTGCCCGCGGAGCGTGCCGCAGCAGGAGCCATCGCGCAATGGCGCTCACCGCGGTAAGGCGTGAAGAAAGGGTCACGGTGCGCGTCCGAACCCAACTAATAGTGGTCATAACGCATTCGGAATTCTTACCCTTGACGACCTGCGGGCTTGCAGGGGGTTGGGCAGGTCCCGTATGAAGCTGCGCGTTGTCAGGACGTGGACAACGCTGTCGGTGGTCGTCTGGGTCTCCGGGAAGGTCTCAATCACTCGTCGCTCTCGTGTGGGTTCCCGCCTTTTGCGGGGTCCTGCTCAGGGAGTATTTATTGGCTGCAAGGGAGGCGAGGGAAGGGGAGATGTCCGGGGGGCCGGGGCTGGACGGCGGCCGGGTGGGTTGACACGTCTTTTGCGATGCTGGTGAAATGTCGCGCCTCAACAACCGCGACGCCGAGACATGTCCGACATATTCCCGAGGTGGACCAACAAGCTGCCGGCGCAGATCATTACCGGAGCGCTGCTGACCGGAACGGCGGTCGGTGCGGCAGTCTGGTATTACTTCACGCCGAAGTACACGCGTGTGGGATACCAGCCCGTGCAACCCGTGGCATTCTCGCACGCCATCCACGTCGACCAGGTCGGCCTGGACTGCCGCTACTGCCACAACGGCGTCGAGAAATCGTGGTACTCAAACGTGCCGTCCGCCTCGACGTGCATGAACTGCCACAACGCGGTCCTGCCGACGGATCCCAAGCTCGAACTGGTCCGTGAAAGTTTTCACACCGGGACCCCGATCCCCTGGGTCCAGGTCCACAAGACGCCGGACTACGTTTATTTCAACCACGCGGTCCATGTGAACCGCGGCGTCAGTTGCGTCCACTGCCACGGGCAGATCAACAAGATGGACGAAGTGCAGCATGCCAAGCCGTTGAGCATGAGCTTCTGCCTCGATTGCCATCGCAATCCCGCCGATTTCCTTCGCGACCCGAAGCTGGTCTACAACCTCGACTGGCAGCCTGAAGATCCGAAGGCGCATAAGGATGCCATGCTCCAGGCTGTCCACGACTGGAAGATCCATTCGTCGCAAAACTGCTCCGCTTGTCATCGATGAAGACCGTTCCGCCTCCCTGTCCCGAACCGGAGACCGGCGTTCGCTACTGGCGCGGTCTGGATGACCTCGCGGGCACGCCGGAGTTCCAGAGCTTTCTCGCGCGCGAATTCCCTGAGGGCGCCAGCGAGCTCACCGATCCCACCACGCGCCGCTCCTTCGTGAAGCTGATGGGTGCGTCCATCGCCCTGGCCGGCGTCGGGCTCACCGGCTGCCGGCGTCCCGAGGAGAAGATCTATCCGTTCGGAAGGCAGCCCGAGGGTTACATCCATGGCGTGCCGCAGTACTTCGCGACCGCCATGCCCACGCGAGCCGGCGCGGTGCCGCTGGTGGTCAAACAGCACGATGGCCGCCCGGTGAAGGTGGAGGGCAACGACCGTCATCCCGACAGCAACGGCGGCACCGATGCCTACGTCCAGGCTTCGATCCTCGATCTCTACGATCCCGACCGCTCCCGCCGTTTCCTCAAAGGTGGCAACGACGTCTCCCGGGTGGCGGCCCTGGATGCCCTGAACCAGCTCTCAGAACAGTCCGCGGCCCGGCAGGGTGCCGGTCTCGCCATCCTCACCACCCACGGACGCTCGCCCTCGGTCGACCGCCTCGTCGCCGCCGCGCGGGCGCGTCTGCCGCAGGCGAAGTGGTACGCGTACGAGTCGGTGGACTTCGACATCCACCGCCGTGGCGCCTCGGCTGCCACCGGCAGGAACGTCGATCCCTATTACCGCGTCGAAAACGCGCAGGTGATTCTGTCGCTGGACTGCGATCTCCTCGGTCGCGAGGAGGAGAGCGCGCGTTACAATCGCGGCTTCGCGCGTGGGCGCCGCCCACAGTCCGAGCACGACACCATGAACCGCCTGTATGTGGCGGAGGCGTTGCTCACCGTGACCGGTGCTTCGGCGGATCACCGGCTGCGTCTGCCGGCGGGACAGGTTTACGCTCTGGCGGCGGCCATCGCCGCCGAATTGCTGCCAGCCGGGCCCGCGCGGGATGCGTGCGCCGCCGTGGCCAAGCCGGCCGGGGTCGATGCGAAGTGGATCCAGGAATGTG
>CAZYJB010000456.1:0-4456 GCA_964647675.1 uncultured Verrucomicrobiota bacterium
GGGCGTCCGGAGTACGCGGATTACTGGGCGAACAAGTGGGCGGACCTGCTGCGTCCGAACCCCGATCGCGTCGGCGTGAAAAGCATCTACACGCTCGACCAGTGGCTGCGTGAATCCTTCCGTGAGAACAAGCCCTACGACCAGTTCGTGCGCGAGGTGATTCTCGCCGAGGGCAGCAATCACCGCGACGGACCGGTGGTGGTGTATCGCGACCGCCGCGAACCGCCCGAACTGGCCACGATGTTCAGCCAGTTGTTTCTCGGCGTGCGTTTGGAGTGCGCGAAGTGCCATCACCATCCGAACGAGAAGTGGAGCCAGGAGGATTTCTACCGCTTCGCCGCGGTGTTCGGCGCCGTGCGCCAGAAGGGGGCCGGGCTGTCGCCGCCGATCTCGGCGGGCACCGAATCGTTCTTCCACGGAACGGGTCCGGCCACGCTGAAGCACCCCGTGACAGGTGCCGAGCTCACGCCGCGGCCGCCGGACGGACCCGAGTTGAAGGACACGACCAGCGATCCGCGCGCGCAATTCGCCGGGTGGCTCACCCATCCGGAGAATCCCTACTTTGCGCGCGCCGCGGTGAACCGGGTCTGGGCCGTCTTCTTCGGTCGCGGGTTCGTGGAGCCCGTGGACGATTTCCGTGTTTCGAACCCGGTGGTGCACGCTCCGTTGCTCGAGGCGCTGGCCCGCGACTTCGCGACCAACGGCTACGACCAGAAGCGGCTCCTTCGCACCATCGCCACGTCGCGCCTGTACCAGCTCAGCTCGACGCCGAACGACTCGAACCTCACCGACACGCGGCAGTTTTCGCGCGCCTACCGCCGGCGCCTGCCGGCCGAGGTGCTGCTCGATGCGGTCAACGAGGTCACGGGCGCCGTGGACGAGTTCAACGGCAACGTTCCGGGCACGCGCGCGATCCAGACGTGGAGCTACAAGGTGAGCTCGCAGTTCATGGATGCCTTCGGGCGCCCCAACTCGAGCAGCGACTGCCCGTGCGAACGCGACACGCGGCCGAGCGTCGTGCAGGCGTTGCACCTGATGAACTCGCGCCGGCTGCAGGAGAAGCTGGCGGGCGCCGAAGGCCGGGTGAGGACGCTGGCGGAAAGCGATCGTGCGCCCGCCGTGATCGTGGAGGAGCTGTATTTCGCGGCCCTGGGCCGCGCCCCCAGCGCGACCGAACGCGAGACCGCCGTGGCGGTCTTCCGCGAGGGCGTGCCGCGACAGGCGGCGACCGAGGATGTCCTTTGGGCGTTGCTGAACTCGCCGGAGTTCGTCTTCAATCACTGAGCCCGGCGAACCCTCCCACCACGAGCCCCCCCCGACATGTCGCTCCTGCGAACCAACTGTGCCGGCCTCGCGCGCCGTGATTTTCTCCAGCTCGGACTCGGAGGTGTGCTGGGGCTCGGGCTCTGCGACCTCCTGCGCGGGCGCGCGCTGGCGGCGACGCCGGGCGCCTCCAGGCCGGTCAACTGCATCCTGGTCTGGCTCGATGGCGGACCGTCGCACTACGAATCGTTCGACCCGAAACCGGACGCGCCTTCGGAGATCCGCGGCGAGTTCAAGGCGATCCCCACGCGCGTGCCCGGGATCCAGTTCAGCGAGTGCGTGCCCAGATTGGCGGGGGTGGCGGACAAGCTGACGATCGTGCGGTCGATCCATCACAACGATCCGAACCACGGCGGCGGCAATCATTACATGATGACCGGCATGCCGACGCCGGTCCCCGTGGCGTGCGGTGCGTTTGTGACCTTTCATCCGTCGTTCGGTTCGATGGTGTCGTACGAGCGCGGCGTGAGGAACGGGATGCCGGCCTATGTGTCGATGCCCGAGGTGTCGCGGTCGGGCGGTCCCAATTTTCTCGGCGGCAAGCATGCGCCGTTCGTGATCGACGGCTCACCGAACTCCAGTTCGTTCCGCGTGCGCGACGTGGTGCTGCCGGCAGACGTTTCGGAGGGTCGCGCCGCGGGGCGTGACGCGCTACGGCGTTCCCTGGACGGCATGAAGCGGTATGCGGACCGCCTGGCCGAGGATCCGGCGGTGACCTTCGACGAGTACTACGAGCAGGGGCTCGCGCTGGTGGCGTCGAAGCCGGCGCAGGACGCGTTCGACATCCAGCGCGAGCCGGAGAAGGTGCGCGATGCCTTCGGTCGGAACGACTTCGCCCAGCGGCTGCTGATGGCGCGACGGCTGGTCGAAGTGGGGGTCAGCTTTGTGACCGTGTATTCCGGCGGCTGGGATCATCACACGAAAATCTTCGACGCCTACCGCGGCGACCAGGTGAAGCGTCTCGATCAGGGTGTCGCGGCGCTGATCACGGACCTCGATGAGCGCGGTCTGCTTGACTCGACCCTGGTGGTGGTGCTGGGCGAATTCGGACGCACGCCGAAGGTGAACAAGGATGCGGGCCGTGATCATTGGCCGGGCGCCATGTCGGTCCTCATGGCCGGGGCCGGCGTGCCGCGCGGGCATGTCGTCGGCGCGACGGATGCCAAGGGATACTACGCCTCTGAGAGCGTCTACCGGCCGGAGGACTTCGCGGCCACGCTGTACACGAAGATGGGCATCGATCCCAAGCGCGTGCTGCACACCAACACGGGGCGCCCGATCGCCCTGGTGAACGAAGGCCGCGTGATCAAGGAGCTGTTCACCTGATGGACCGCCGGCCGGCCATCCCACCGGCCACCGCCGATGTGCGCACTGGAATCGTGACCTGCCACGTGCGCCGGTCGGCGGTCCTGGCGATGGCCGTCTGGCTGTCCGCCCTCGGACTCTCCCGCGCGGCCGCACCCGTTCTCGAACACCTTTACCCGGCCGGTGCGTCGCCTGGCACCTCCAACCTCGTCCAGCTTTCCGGCAAGTTCGATCCGTGGCCCGTGCAGACCTGGGTGTCGGGCACCGGCGTGCGGTTTCTCTGCGAGACCAACCGCGGTCAGGTGCGGGTTGAGGTGGCGAGCGACGCGGTGCCGGGACCGCGCCTGGTGCGCGTCTTCAATGCAGAGGGCGGCGGCGAACCGCGCTTCTTCGTGGTGGGCGAGGGAATCGAGGCGCGCGACACCGAGCCGAACGATCGTTTCAGCGCGCCGCAGGTCCTCGAGCCGATGCCTGCGGTCGTCAACGGTCGCCTCGACAAGAACGGCGACGCGGATTCGTACGCGATCCGCCTGGCACAGGGCGAGTGGCTCGACGCACGTCTTGTGGCCTTTCAGTTGATGAGCAAGGTGGACGCCGTGCTGCGGTTGGTCGATGCGCGCGGCCAACAGTTGGCGTGGAACCATGATCATCACGCCTTCGACCCCGCGCTGCGGTGGCGTTCTCCCACGGAACAGACCGTGGTGCTGCAGGTATTCGGCTTCAAGTATCCGGCCGACGCGTCGATCCAGCTTACCGGCGGCGAAGGCTGCGTGTACCGGCTGCATCTGGCTCGCACGCGCGAGGCGGTGGACAGCTGCTGGTCCGGTGAAGGCGAAGTCGAACCCAACGACACCGCGCCCGAGGCAACGCTGTCCCTTCCCGTGAAGCGCGTGGGCGCGATCGGTATGCCCGGCGACGTGGATCGTTACGCGCTGACTCTGGAAGCGGGCGTGTTCCTGGAAGCGGCGGTGGCCGCGGCGGCGCACGGGGCTCCGCTCGATGCCTGGCTGGCCGTGGAGGACGCCGCGGGCAAGGAACGACTCCGCGTCGACGATGGCGCGGGCGGACGCGATCCCGTGCTTTCGTGGAAAGTGCCGGAGAGCGGGCGTTACGTCGTCGCGGTCGGTTCCTTGACTCGCCAGGGTGGCGCCGCGTTTCGATACCGGTTGTCGCTGGGGCTCGGCGAACCTCGGGTGGAGGCGAACCTCGCCGCGTCGACCCTGGTTCTCGGCGCCGGCACCACGAATGAATTGAAAGTGACCTGGAAGCGGCTGGGGGGGCATACCAACGCTGCGGTCGTGGCGCTGCGCGAGTTGCCGGCAGGCGTTTCAGCGGCGGAAGTATCAGCGCCCGCGGGAGATGGCGACGTGACGCTGAAGCTGGTGGCCGCGACGAACGCGCCTGCGTCCTCGACCCTGGTGACGGCAGTGATCCGCGAGACCGCGGGCGCGCCAGGCGGGGAGGCGGACCGGCCAATCCCCGTGCTGTTGATCAGCCGCGGCGAGAACAATGGCGTGCCGCAGGGCTGGGGACGCCTGGTGATCGACCGCAGTGACGGCGTCTGGCTGACGGTGACAAATCCGCCGGCCGCCACGAATGCGACGGCTAGCGCGCCCTGACGACCCGGGTCGTAAGCTCCACGCACTACAATCACACTATCGGGCGTGCTATCGGACCGGACAATGGGGTCACATCTATATTTTATACATTTACCACCCACTCCTTCGCGAAGCTGACTCCGACACACCGACACATCGTCTTCGGGAACCGGATTGAGATTGTAGATAGTATAGATGTGACCCCATTGTCCGGTCGTGAGGTCGCCTGT
>CAZYJB010000457.1:0-4439 GCA_964647675.1 uncultured Verrucomicrobiota bacterium
GCACCGCCCTCGCGTGGGTGCTGCACCAGAATGGCCACGCGATCACGCTGTGGGGACACGACGCCGCTCATCTCGACGCCATGCGGAGCGTCTCGCGCAATGCCACCTACCTGCCGGACCTCGCACTGCCGACCGACTGGCGCTATGCCGCCGAGGTGGCGGACGCCGTGCGAGACGCCGAGTTCGTCGTGATGGCGGTGCCGTCCAAAGCGTTTCGCGAGGTGGCGAACGGATTGCGAGGCACGCGGGCCACGCTGGTCACCGCCACCAAGGGGATCGAGTTCGACACCGGACTCACCATGGGCGGCATCCTCGAGGCGCTCGCGCCGGGTGTGCGCGTCGCGGCGCTCTCCGGTCCCAGTCTCGCACCCGAAGTGGCCCGCGGCGTGCCCACGGCCGTGGTGGCCGCTTCGCCCGATGAAGCGGTTGCGCAGCAGGTCCAGGATGCGTTTCATCGCGCCACCTTCCGCGTCTACCGCAGCGCGGACCGGGTGGGAGTCGAACTCGGCGGCGCGTTGAAGAACGTCATCGCCATTGCCGCCGGCGTCTGCGACGGACTCGGCTTCGGCGACAACTCGAAGGCCGCCCTGATCACGCGCGGCCAGGCGGAAGTACGCCGGCTGGGCGTCGCCTGCGGCGCGCGCTCGGAGACCTTCTCCGGACTGAGCGGTCTTGGCGACCTGACGGTCACGTGCTTCTCGCGGTTGAGCCGCAACCGGTCCCTCGGCGAACAACTCGGTCGCGGAAAGACCCTCGAACAGATCACGCGTTCCACCCACTCCATCGCGGAAGGCGTGCCCACCGCGCGCTCGGCCCTGCGGCTCGCCGATCGCCTGGCGGTCGAGGTCCCCATCATCCGCGAGGTCCACGCGATGCTCTTCGAAGGCAAGCCGGTGCCGCAGGGGGTGCGCGACCTCCTCAGCCGCGATCACAAGGCCGAAGACTGATCCCCGGCGCCTCCCTGAACCGTCCCGTCTCCCCGTCGTCCATGAAGAAATCCTCTCCCGCCCGCGACGCCCGGGCGTCCGTCGCAATCGCCGTTCCTGGGACCTCCGCCAATCTCGGCCCCGGCTTCGACACCCTCGGCCTCGCGCTGCGCATCCACAATCGCGCCACCCTCACGCTGACCGGCCGACGCGAGGTGCTCATCACGTCGCCGATCGCCGACGACGCGCGCGCGGGCGCCACGACCCTGGTGCAGGACGCGGCCAGGCTTTTTTTCAAGCGGACCCGCCACGCTTTCGCGGGATTCGAGATCGAACTCGCGGGCGAAGTCCCGATCGCAAGGGGGCTCGGATCCTCGGTGACCGTCCGGCTGGGCACCGTCGCCGCCCTCAACGAACTCACCGGCTCCGGCCTTTCGCGCCAGGACCTCTTTCAGTTGGTGACCGAACTCGAAGGCCACCCCGACAACGCCGCGCCGGCCACCTTCGGCGGGTTCACCGCTTCGACCGTGGTCGATGACGTCGCGCGTGCCGTGCGTTTTCCGATCCCGAAGCGGTTCAAATTCGTGACGCTGATTCCGCCCTTCGAGGTGCCAACCTCCGAGGCGCGCCGGTTGGTTCCCCAGACGTTCTCGAAGGCTGACACGGTGCATTGCCTCACGCGCGTCAGCGTGATCACCGCCGGGTTCGCGAGCGGGGACGCCGAGGCGCTGCGCGGGGTTTTCGACGACCGCATCCACCAACCCTACCGCGAGGCGCTCATTCCCCAGTTGTCCTCGGTGATCCGCGCCGGCGAAAAAGCGGGCGCGATCGGCGGATGGCTGAGCGGCTCGGGCTCCACCATCGTCTGCCTCGCGGTCGACCACGTGGACGCCGTGCGCCGCGCCATGCTGCGACAACTCCCGACCGCGGCGATCCATGTCCTCGACGCGGACGCCCCGGGGATTCGCGGTGCTCTGACCGAATCCCGGGTGGATCCCGGCTCGGGATTTCCAGGCTCAGGGCAGTTTCTTCAACCGGATGCGACGGTACTCCATCTGACCGCGATCGCCTTCGAGTCCGACCGGGCCGGTCGCGGGCAGGGCCATGGCGGCCTCGAGCACCTCCCCATTGCAGGTGGCGCGCGCAGTGCCGCCCGTGACGGTCACTTCGACCTCGTTCCAGTCCTGCGGACGGTAGCGCGCGAGGTTCGTATAAGGTCCGGCCACCAGATAGTCGCGGCACTGCAATTGCGGTTTTCGGATGAAGATGCCGCTGTCGGCATTGGGCGTGGCGCGAAACTCGAGTCGCAGCACGAAATCGGACGGAAACTCCGCCGCGGTCCAAAGCACCTGGTACTTACGTCCCTCCGGTGGCGTGGCCACGATCAGGCGTCCGTGCCGGGCGCGATAGCGTCCATCGGGGCTTTGGGCGAGTCCGTCGAAGGCATTCGTGCGATAGCCCCAGCCGGTGAGATCACGGCCGTTGAAGAGAGACACGAATCCGGGCTCGGGCGTGAAGGGGTCGTCGACCTTCTCGAGGAATCCCAACGTGGCCAGAACTGGGCTGAGTGCGGCGGTCCATTTGGCATAGCCCGCGCCGTTGGGATGCAGGAGGTCCGGGAACTCGGCGGCCTTGGCGTCGCCGGAGGCGTCCGCGAAGAGCGTCCAGGTTTCCAGGAAGGTGACCTGCGCATCCCCGCGCACGGCCTCGGCGTAGAGGGCGTTGATCCGCTTGATCTTCCCGGACGGGCGCGACTTCGACGCCGCACTGGGGAACACCTCGCAGAGGATCACCGGCAGGTCCGCGCGGTGTTTCTTCAACGCGGCCAGGATGAGGCGCAGGTTGCCCGCGATCGTATCCGGGTCGGCCCCCTCCTCGAGGTCGTTCGTTCCGATGAGGAGCACGACGGCGGCTGGATCGAGCGACAACACGTCCTCCGGCAAGCGGACCAGCACGCCGCGCGTGGTATCACCGCTGATACCGCGATTGGCGATCTTCATCCCGGGAAAGCGCGCGCTGAAATCGTCGCCCCAGCCTTGGGTGATCGAATCGCCAAGGAACACCACCGAGCCTCGGTCCGCGTCGCGGCGGGACGCCCACAGGGTTCGCTTCTCCTGCCAGAGCTTCTGAAACCAGCCGTAACGCCGGATCGGCCCGCGCCCGGGAAGACCGTCGTCGGTGGCCGGCAGGCGGAAGGCGGCGTCCTTCGCCTGGGGATCGGCGTCCGCGGCTTTCAGGTCTGCCTGGAGGCCGGAGAGCAGACTGAGCGCGAGGACGGCGGTGGTACTCCAGCGCCGAACGAGCGCCTGACGGGAACGGGGATCTGGGTATTTCATGGCTGGCGTGGCGCGAGCGTCTCCCCGCCCGCTCGCCGCTGCCAAGCTTTGGATGCAGCGCGTCGTCCTGCTGCGCACGGAGGTTGTTCCCGGAACGGCTCCCCTGCCGTCCTGAGAGCCGGTCGTGCGCCGCCCCCAGCGTTCTTCGCAGTTGAATCAAATCGACCCCGTGCCAGTCTAACGCCTGCCCTCTCGCGGCAGATGAACCCGCCTCCAGACCGCCCGCCTACTCCGCCGCTCACCGAGGGGCAGCGCGTCGCGCTCCTCAAGCTGCTGGCGGACGACGACCGCGTCATTGCCGACGTGGCGCGGCAGCGCCTTCTGGACGAGGGCCCGGAGATTGGCACCTGGCTCAAGCCGCACTCGCTCAGCGACAACCCCCTGCTCCGGCGCCGCGCGCGCGACATTCTGCTGCAGTTCGAAGCCCGCGGCGCCGACGCCCGCATGCGCGCCTTCTGCCGGCGGGCGGGCGATGATGTCGACCTCGAGGACGGCGCCTTCCGCCTCGCGCAGACCCGGTACCCCGACGTCAACATCGACGCCTACCGCGCGATCCTCGACGACTGGGCGGGCCAGGTGCGCGAATGGCTGCCGGACGACCGAAGCGATGCCGATGCCGTCCTGGCCGGCGTGCACGTGGTTCTCTTCCAGCAGCTTCGACTGCGCGGCAACGAGGAGAACTACTACGATCCCGACAACAGCTACCTGAACCGCGTGATCGACCGGCGCATGGGCAATCCCATCAGCCTCTGCACCATCGTGCTGCTCATTGGCCGGCGCCTCGAACTGCCGCTGGCCGGCATTGGCCTGCCCGCGCATTTCCTGTGCCGATATCAGACGCCGACGCGCGAGATCTACCTCGACACCTTTCACGGCGGGCGCCTGCTCACGCGGTCGGACTGCATCGCGTTCGTCAACCAGCTCGGCCGCCCGTTCGAGAACGGGTTCCTCCACCCTGTGAGCCCGCGCCGCATGCTGCAGCGCATGTGCACCAATCTCGAGCACGCCTACGAAAGCCTCGAACTCCAGCTGGATCTCGCCCGGGTCCGGCACTACCACGAACTCCTCGCTGGCGGCTGACCCCGCCCCTCATTTCCGGCCTTTTTTCGTGGCGAGACCGCTTCGCCTCCCCCTAGGTTTTCCGGCTCCGGATGCAACCCGACAATGTCATCGAAGT
>CAZYJB010000458.1:0-4439 GCA_964647675.1 uncultured Verrucomicrobiota bacterium
GTAGCCCGCATCCACGGCCACCACGCGGGTGAGGCGCGGTCCGAGGACGGAGCGCAGCGAGTAGCGGCGGGTCTCTCCGATGCTGTTGCCGGCTTCGTCGCGGACGATTGATTCGAGGGTCAGCGCGCCGCCACCCAGGGCGTTGGTGAGGGGAATTGCCAGCACCTGTTGCGCGGTCACGTTCGGCTCGAGGGACCAGGGGATCACATGCTCCCCGTTGAGCACTCCGGTCAGTTTCACGGTCCATACGAGGTGCCGGCTGTTGTCCTGACCTGCCAACTCGAGGCGCAGGGGCACCCGCGGATCAAGCGTCTCGCCATCCAAGGGCGCGGTCAGAACGACCTGGGGCGCCGTGGCGTCGGCGAGGGTGTATTGCAGTCGCGCCTCCTCGGAGGCGGCTCCCGAATCGTCGACCGCCACCGCAGTGATCGTGACGCCACCTTCCGCCACGGTGTTCGCGGGAAGGTCGAGAACGACATTCGTGAACACGCCGTTGGGAGGCAACAGCAGGTTCCTCACGAAGGAATATGCTCCGCGCGCTTCGATTCTCACCGCGGAAACCGTCGCGTCATCCCGGGCCAGAACACTGAAGCCGAACCGTCGCCCGCTCTCGAGCGGACCCACCGGCGGCTCGACGCGCCCCAGCGCGAGGGTCGGACGGTCATTCGGGCCCACTTGGAATTCGAGGACCACCGCTTCGCCGGGATTGCCGGCCCGATCCACACCCACCGCCGTGATGCGGACCGTTCCCTCCGCCGGCAGGCGAATGGGGAAACTGTGGATCGGACCCGTGGTCGAAAGGCCCAGTTCGACGCCATTGCGCGTCCAACGCACGACGGCTTCGGGCTCGGGTGGGTCCATGACCGCCTCCAAGGTCACCGTGGCGTTCGAGACCGGGCGCTGACCACTGCGCAATCGGACCACCGCCAGCGACGGGCCACGCGTGTCCAAAGTCGAAAACTCCGTGACTCCTTCGGGCGCCAGGTTGCCCGCCAGATCCCGCACCCCGGACACTTGAACGCGATAGGTGCGATTCGGCAGCAACGCGGAGCTGGGAACCAACCCGAGCACGCGCCCGTTGGCATTCAGCGCGACCTCTGCTGGCACCGCCGCTCCGTCGAGCGACAGTTCTGCCGTCAGGCCATTGGTCCGTATCGGTTCATCGAACTCCCAACGCACCGCGGCCATCGGCTCCACGTCGCGTTCCCCGGGCGAAGGCGAGACCGTCACGAGCCGCGGCGGACCGAAGTCGCGCACGGTGAAGGAATAGAGCTCGGTGCGCGGCAACGGGCGACCCTCGAGGTCTTCCGGCCCCAGCGACACCGGGCGCCCGCCCGCATCGACCTGATCTGCACCCGCGATCCACAATGTGCAGGTGGCCGCGCTGTCGAGGTCGCCGTGCGGGATCACCGCCAGCCTCGAATCCGGTCCAGCCGGGCCGTGTTCGAGAACGAAATCCACCGCCACCACCCGCTCCCGCGAGCGCAGGACCAAGCCGTTGGTGCGGATACTGGCGCGGCGCAACGGTTCGGAAAACTCGAGGCGCAGCGTCGGACGCGGCACGACGTTGGCACTGCCCGGTGCCGGCTGGGCATCAACCAACAGGGGCGGACTCTGGTCGAGGCGCAGGACGCCCACATCCACCACCGCACCGCCGGTCGCCACATTTGTCACCAGGGTGCGGATCCCATCCAGCGCGGGAACCTCGACGCGCAACCGGATGGGACGGCCCACCGGCAGTCCACCGACTTCGAAGGCTCCCACACCATTGGCGATCGCTCGCGCGAAGGCCGGTTGGCCCGCTTGCGATTCGAAGAAGAAGGCCACCTCGAAGTCGCGCAGTTCGTTGCCCGCCGCGTCTTGAACCACGCCGCGGATCCCGCCACTGGCGCCCAGGCGCAGTTCGACGCTCACCGATTGCCCCGCGGTCGTGAGCCGGCCGCCAGCGTGCGCAGCCAAGGCGCCGGACGTCCCCAGCAGTGTCCAATCCGACAGCGGCAGGTCTTCCAACACGAACAGTCCGTCGCTCCCGGTCACCGCCTGACGCGTGCCGCCTGGTGCGGAGGCCGACCGATAGTCGATGCGTGCGGTGGACACGGGTTGTCCTGCCGCGTTCAGGACGCGTCCGGCAATTCTGCCGACGCCCGGGAGCCTGACCACCGCGGCGACCGTTTGTCCTGCCACCGACACCAGCAGATTGGTGGCGATCACGCTGGCGCTCTCGCCGGGCCGGCGGGAGGCAACGGTCACTGATGCGCTTCCCAGTCCAACCCCACCCAGTCGGGCATGCCCCATCTCGTCGGTGTCGGCGATCACGGTCCCCGGCCCGGATCCGGTCGAAACGGTGGCGTTGGTGGCAGGAGTCCGGCCATCCGCCTCCAGCACCAGAATGTCCAACGAGCCCAGGCCCGGCAGCGCGAGATCGAGGCGGGCCGAGGTGGCGCCGCGCGCGAAATCGCCGCGGGCCGCGGCGGTGAGCCTTCGGCGTTGATCGGCGGCGCCAAGGTGGAACCGGCCGATGGGAACCCCTGGAAACGCGAACTCTCCCGACGGCCCGGTCGTGACCCTCAGCTCCGGCGACAAACCGAGTTCATCGCGAAAAGTCACTTCAACGCCCGGCTGACCTCCGGGTTCGCCATCCCGCGTGACCACACCCGCAAGGTCACCCAAGGCCGCTTCCACCAGTTCGACCATCACGCGACCGTCGGCGCTGGACAGCGTCGCCGCCGCAGTCCCGATTCGGCCATTCACCGCGTGACGCGCCGACACGAAGTAGGAGCCGAGCGGAAGTCCGGTCACCTCGAAAGCGCCGGTCGGTCCGGTGGGCGCCGTTGCGGCGATCGGTCCGCGCGAATTCCCAAATCGCACCGCGACCTGGGATCCATGGATGGGCCGGCCCGACCCCGCTTCGACAAACGTGCCGGCGAGTGACGCGGTGGCCCCGAGCACCACCCGGACGTCGTTGGTGCGACCGCGCTCGATCGCGACGGCAGCGAGGCCGCGAGTCTTCGCCGCGCTCTGCAGCGCTTCGGCGGCCACCGTCCAGTCCCCCTCCCACAATCCTTCCAGGAGAAGGAGGCCGTCGCCCCCCGTGATTCCGGACTCACCTTCGGAACCCGGAAACGCGTAGCGGCCCATGGTCACGACCGCGTTGCGGGCCGGCCTGCCATCGGCATGCACGACAAGGACGCGAGCGGCGCCGCGGTCGAGAAGGCGCAGCGTCACGAAGTTGGTGATGCCACCCACAAGATAGAAGGACACATCGCCCACCGCGCCGTCGGTGAGGTTCGTCGCCGTGGCGTGGTAGTGGCGGGCCGGCAGTCGGAGCTGGGTGTCGAAGCGGCCTTCGGCATCGGTGGCAATGACGTAATCCTCCGAGAGATTGATGTGCACCGCGGCGTTCGAGACGCTCATGCCCTCGGCGTCGAGGACAAGGCCGGTGAGGCGGCCCGTGACCTCGCGCTGGGCGGGGAAACGGATCACCAGATTGGTGCGCGCTGGCTCATCGGGCGTGAGCGTGCCCGTCACCGATGCGGCGCCCACCAGCAGAGGCGATCGCGCTTCGACCGTGTAGGGCCCGGTCAGGAATCCGCTCGCCGACCACTGTCCGGACGACGGGTCCGACGTGAAGGGACCGATGTCGATCATGCCGGCGCCACCGGTCTTGGTCGGACCGAACGCGCGCACGGTGACGCTGGCACCCACGGGGACTTCCTGGTGATTCACCACCACGCCCGACAATCGTGCCGAAGGCAGGTAACGGACATTGGCGACCACCGTCTGCCCGTCGTAATCGAGGCTCGTGGTGTTGAACCCCCAGGACGCGGGAGTGAACGGCGTGGTCACCAGCCGCCCGAGGCTGCCCTGCGCATACAAGTTGGCCAGTTGACCGACCAATGCCGCCGCTTCATCGAGGCTGCCTCCTCCACGCGCATCACCGATGGCGGCCAGGGCGTCCGCCGCGAGTTCATCGGCCTTGGGTTTCACCGGCGGAGCGGGAGCGCTGACCAGATACCCGCCAAGACCGAGGCCGTTGAACTCGTACTCGCCATTGGCATTCGCCATCACCCAGTAGAAGCCCTGAGGTTGAGGAATCGCCACGCGCACATTGCCCACCCGGCGCACGCCGCTCCCGTCGAAAACCACACCCCGGATTCGTGCACGCGCGGGCAGCCGGATCTCAATCGAGTCACTGATCCCGGGCCGCACGACAAGTTGAAGACTCGCGGTGCGCGTGATGCCGTCCGGAGTGTCGGGACCATCCAATCCCGCGATCAGATTTCGCGCTCCGGTCGGAACGCCGGGCAACTCGAACCGCCCGCTCGCATCGGTTTCCACCACGCGGCTTCCCCCTCCAACCCGCGCGCGCGCGGCCGGGGTTCCGTCCCATAGCCGCACGACTCCACGGATGACCGCGGTCGGTTCGAACTGCAGTCGCA
>CAZYJB010000459.1:0-4394 GCA_964647675.1 uncultured Verrucomicrobiota bacterium
GCTGTCCGCGACCGCCTTCGCTGAGCGCTGGCTGCTGGTCCACGAAGGCGGCCCCACGCTGCGCGCCCTGGCCATGTTGGACAACACGACCGGATGGGCCGTCGGCGATGATTCCACGGTGCTGCGCACGGACAGCGGCGGTCGAAGCTGGCGCCCCGCGAGCGTCGGAGTCGGTGGCGACTTCCGCGCCATCGCCATCCAGGGCGATCTCGTGGCCATCGCCGGTCACGATGGTGTGGTGCTGCGATCCAGCGATCGCGGCACGCGCTGGACACGGATCGCCAGCGGCGTCGCCGATGCCCCGACCAATCACTGGAACGCCGTGCTCCTCGATCCCGACGGTCGGCTCCTGCTCGCCGGCGCGCGTAGTTCGGGCGGCGGCATCGTCGCACGCGAGATCAACACCGGGGTGCAGACCATGACGCTGACCGCCGAACCGCTGCACGCGTTGGCCCAGTTCAAAGGCTCCCTGACCCTCTCGAACCGCGTCATGGCGGTGGGCGATGCGGGCCGTGTGCTCAGGTCCGTGGACAGCGGACTGACCTGGACGACCACGACCACCACTCCGGCGCTGCCGCTGCGGGGTGTCGCGCTGAGCCGCCTGCTCGTCACGGAAACGGAGGCGCGTGTCCTGATCGTCGGAGACACCGGACTGCTCCTGCGCTCCACCTCGTTCGCCGGTCCGCTGCAACGAACGGTCTTCACCCTGCGCGATTTTCACGCCGCGATGCCCGGCATGGCGGTCGGACAGGATGGCTTGATCGTGCAGGCTCCCAACTTCAACGCCTCCTTCGCTATCGAGCAGGCCACTGGCGCCTACGACTTCGAGGCCGTCGCGTCGTCCAGCCTCGGTACCTTCGCCGCCGGCCAGGCGGGCCAGATCTGGTTCCGACCCGTCAACCCGCCTACCGGTCCGTTCCTCGCGCTGGATCCGGGCCATCTCGACTTCGGGGTCCTCGGCGCCGCACAGTCGCGCTCGCTCGAGATCCAGCTCGCCAACCGCGGACCCGCCGCGCTCAACGTGACCGCCATCGCCGTCAGTGGTTCGACGGCCTTCACCGTTTCGCCGGCCCAACTGCTGAACGTGCCCAGCAACGGCGTGCGCACGGTCACGGTTCGCTACTCGCCGCCAGCCCTCGGAAGTCACACCGCGGCCATCGAATTCACCACCTCCGAATCGTCCGTGAAACAACGCGTCACCGTCGCGGGCCGTGCGGTGGCCAACGACTGGGTGGCTCTCGCCGACCCGGGCAACGTGCGCCTCGTCGATCTCGAGCTGCCTTCCGATGCTGTGGCCTTCGCGGCCTCCTCCGGTCGCGTCTTCAAATCGATCAACCGCGGCACGAACTGGACGCAGTCCACGATGACCCCCGGCACCGCAAGCCGCCTTCACTTCTTCTCCACGTCGCTGGGCTTTGCCGTGGGCGGAGAGACGTCCTTCCGCACCTTCCCGCCCTGCACCAACGACTGCCAGAGCTTCATCCTCCGCACCGCGGATGGCGGCAGCACGTGGTCGTCGCGTGCGACCGGCGTCGGAACGCCAGTCGCCGACCTGCACATGGCCACCTCGCTCATCGGTTACGCGGTCACGCGCTCCGAAGCCGTCTTCGGTCGCACGACTGCTGGCTCGGTGCTGCGCACCACCGACGGCGGCCTCACCTGGACCGCGGTCTCGACGCCCACGCCGCTCTCCGGAGTGTTCGGGGGCGCGGCGATCCACGCGATCAACGGGACGACGCTGTTCGTCGCTTCGGGCGGCGAACTGCATCGCTCCACCACCAGCGGCGCGTCGTGGACGCGCGTGTTGAATCTCGGCACCTCCACCGCGATCGCCGATCTGCAATTCACCGACGCCAATCACGGCGTGCTCGTGGGCAGCAATGGCGCGTTCCGCCGCACGACGACGGGCGGTTCCACGTCGACCTCCTGGACGCCGCAGCCCTCGTTCACCAGCGCCAATCTGCGCCGCGTCCGCTTCCTCAACTCCACGACCGGCTGGATCACCGGCAGCGACACGTCGTTCTCCTCCCTGTTCCGCACCGATAACGGCGGCGGAACCTGGGTCCCCGAAATCCAGGAGCCCCTCGGACCCGACGGAGGCCCGACCGGGCTGGCCGCACGTTCGGCCACGCTGGCGCTGGCCACGGATGGAACTGCGGTCCTCAAATCCACCACGCGCACGGCCGTGGTTCCGCCTCTCGCGGTGCTGCCCGCCCTGCGCGACGTCGGCACGATCGCCCTCGGCGGCACCACCAATCTCGTCATTCCGCTGCGCAATCTTGGCACCAATCTCCTCACCGTGAGCCGTCTCGAAATCGTCGATCCCCTCGGCGAAGGCGCTTTCACTCTCCTGACTCCGGCGCCGTTCAATGTCCCCGGTCTGGGCGCCGTCGCCCTGCAGGTCCGCTACTCGGGTGGACGCCTCGGACGTTCGGTCGCGCGGCTCGTCGTCGGTTCCAATGGACACCGGCCGACCGTCGCCACCGAACTGGTCGGCGAGGCCCAGGTGTTCCCCACGCCGATCACGTTCGAAACCGAGCCACCCGGACTCGCGCTCAACATCGACGGGCGCGGCACCCGGTCGGGCCCGGTGACCGTCACCGTGGTGGGGCCGCCCACGGTACCCGACGACGTGATCAATCCGTTCGAATGGCAGCTCGGCACGCTGCACTCCGTGTTCGCGCCGACCAGCCAGGTGCGCGGCGAATTCGAGTATCGGTTCCAGTCGTGGCAACCGGCGCAGCCCGACGCGACGCTCCGCCTCGTCGCCACCAACGTGGCGGCCACTTACCGCGCCGTGTTCGTGCCCGTGCGCCCGGTTCCTCCACCCGCCGCTCCGGCGCTTGCCCTGGCCTCGGTGGGACCCGACAGCACACCCGCCGGGCTTCCGCATGGTCCGTTCGTCCGCCTCTCCGGCGCCACGCTCACTCTGCCTGGACTCGGTGACGCCGCGGTGTCCGGCTCCGCCTTGCTGGCCAGCGACCGCTTCAGCTTCGCGCTGTCCACCAGCCGGCTGGGCGACCCGAAGCTGATGGCGATCGATGCCGGCTCGTGGGCCGTGGCCTACACCAACTCGCCGCAACGCTTCGTCCTGCGCGCGCAGAATCCCGGACTCACGCTGCTCGGAACCCCGGCCACCACCGAATCCCAGGTCGCGCTCGACGTCTCGCGCACGCAGATCTCGGCACAGGTGCGCACGCTCGGCGCGACGCCGTTCGTGCCCGGTGTCGCCGAGCTCGGGCCCGCGACGCTGCAGTTCACCAGCGTGCAGTCGGGCAGCGCACGGTTCTCGTCCTTCACCACCACCGCCTCGCTGCGCGCCTTGCCCCGGCCTGGCGGCGGCTTCGCGGTCGACCGTTCGATCGCGTTCCGCGCCTCGGACGGGCCCTTCACCAACGCCATCACCTCGTTCCCGAACCCGATCCTCGACACCCCGTTGCTTGCCCTGCGCCCGGGAACAGGGGCGCGACTCGAAGTGCGCCGCGACGCCCAGGGTGTGTACGGCGTCCAGGTCGCCAACTTCACCCTCTCCCTGCTCGGCGGCCCCGCCACCACGGTCTCGGGAACGGTGGCGGGCTCACGCCTCGCGTTCGGCACAAGCCGCACCCTGGGCCTCGGGGAGCTGGTCTATACCGCGGACACCAATCCTTCGCTCGAATGGGATCTCAGCGTCCCTTCGTTCAAGGCCAACCTGCCTGGCGGCTCGCTCGCCGTGCCGAATCTTTCGTCGTCCGTCCGCATTCCCAACGGACTGACCATCGACACCGCCGGTGATTTCAACGTCAAGGTGCCGCTGCCAACCCTTTCGTTCGACGGCATCGACCTCAATGGCGGCGGTCCGATCGACCACAACTTCGTCCGGTTCCAGCGCGCGAGCGGCGTCACTTCGGTGCAGGTCCGCGACCGCCGGTCTTTCCTGGGAAACACCTTCAAGCTGGCCGTCGACATCAAGTCGACCGGTGCCGCTTCGGGCACCTTCTCCGGCGAGCTCGTGCTGCGCGACTTCCTCGGCTGCGACGAGATCGGCCTGGGAGACATCTCGCTTTCGTACGACAGCGGGAAATCGGACTACCAATTCCAGGGGCGCGCGGTCGGCACGTTGTGCTCGGCCGTGAGTGCGGATTTCCGCGTGCAGTTCGGCAGCGACGGCGGCCGCGTCTGCCATCTCATCTGCGTCGACGGCTGCGCCGAGAGCGCGTGCCTTGGGACACCGTAAACGGGGATCCATCGGACGGAATCCTCTCTCAATCCTCGGGGCTCCGCCCCGACTCGCCGGTCGGAGCCGGCGAGCCACCAGCCTGGTTGTGCAATCCCGGGTCGTCGCCTCGCAAGGAGTGCGCACCACTCGCCACTCATCACTCGTGACTGATCCATTCTCCTTGGATCGGGTCACG
>CAZYJB010000460.1:0-4390 GCA_964647675.1 uncultured Verrucomicrobiota bacterium
TTAGCAACGGGTGGGGCACATGAGCCCGCAATTCCGGAAAAGTGGCGGACGCAACCGGTTTGCTGGAAATTCCGCCCTGCGTTTAACCCAAAAACTTCAGCCGATTGGTTTATACGGTTGAGGCGAGGGTCGGAATCGAACGCTTAAACGCCTAAATCCGAGCCATTTAGGCCCAGTTTGGCCGGCGAATGAAGATCCCTCTGCCACTCCTCTTCACTCCTCCGAAACCCCTCATTGGTGTCCGTTTTGGTGTCCGGTTGAGGCCCTCGGTTGGCTAACCAAACCAACCGGTCTTACTGCATTGTCGCGCCTCGGACCAAATGGGCGGGTGCCCTGCCCGGCACCGGGCGCTCGTGGCTTGGGTTCCTCGGAGGAACGGGACGATCCCCCTCACGAGGATTCCAGAGATCTGGGCCCTGTTCAGACGGGTGGGGATGTCGCTCGACCAGGGACAGCCTGTAATAGTGTTGCGCGTGGTGGGGTTCGCTGATGGTTGCCGCGAAACACACGGCCGGTGAAATAGGGCGCATCCAACCCGGCGACGGTCTCAGGTCGGTCCTTGATCAGTGCCGGAGGAATGCCGGTGCGGCGCCCTTGAGGTAGAGTCTGGGGACAGGCACCGCCTCCAGTGTGCAAGCCCATGGGCTTGAGGTGGTAAGCGATTGGAACCAATCGTCGGATTTGAACGGGCCCACGGAGGCATTTCCATCGCCCCGTCTCGCTCCGCCACTCCTTGCAAAACGGTTCGATAGCGGATCCTGTTCCGGCAGCGGCATCTGCGAGTGTATAGCTATCACCAGAACTGCGCGAATCAAGCCAGCATTGGAGCTACAAATGCACACGGGGCCAACAGCTTGGCGCACTCTGGTGCCCGTTTGAAGATTACAAAATGACGTCCGCAACCGATCCGCTCTCCGAAAAATTCCTTCTCCTGACATCTGTAGTAAACCATTGAGCCTCAGAGACTAACTAGTCACTGTAGAACCCTAGATTCACACGTAGGCAAACTCTTTGACGAGGTCACGAGAACAACATATTCGATTGCTCGCCGCTCCGTGGCGCAGGATTTGCTTGCAGGGCGGATCAGCATGCGCCTCTACCTCAGTTCGGTCCTTTTGATGGCGAGCTGCCTGGTGAAGGCCGGAACGTTTGACTCCCCAAACGCCGAGCTTCCGATCAGTTTCCGGGAGGGTCTTCTGTGGCTGGAGGTTAGGGTCTCCCGAGCACCAGAGCCTCTTCACTTTCTCTTGGATTCAGGCGCAAGCGACAGCGTGGTGAATCTCAGCACGGCCCGGCGGCTTGGATTGGAACTCGGCCCCAAAGTGAGCGTGACCGCCGTCGGCACAACCTTGACGGGACACTGGCCGGTGGAGTTGTCCGCCAAAGCGAGCAATCTTGAGTTGCCCGGCGAATACCTCGCGCTTGATTTGAGCAAGCTCTCCCTTGCGTGCAGGTCTACGGTGGATGGTTTGATCGGTGCCGATTTTTTTCGCGACCGTGTGGTGGAGATTGATTACACAGCGCAGAAGCTTCGCTTGCTCGCCGCACCGCCACGCGACACGGGCAAAAACTCGGTTCCGCTCGCAACCCGCCCATGCGGCTTTCGAGTGGCCGTAAACGTCAACGGCGGCAGGCGCCAATGGGTGCGCGTGGATACCGGCTGTGCGACAGCTTTCCAGTGGGTGACATCGAAGAA
This sequence comes from uncultured Verrucomicrobiota bacterium, assembly GCA_964647675.1. Taxonomy (GTDB): domain Bacteria; phylum Verrucomicrobiota; class Verrucomicrobiia; order Limisphaerales; family CAIMTB01; genus CAIMTB01. The sequence goes on from CAZYJB010000460.1 coordinate 1,697, forward strand.
GCGCCCCGAGCGATTCACGAGCAAGCTCGCAGTCGGTCTCGCCGAACTTTCCATTCCTCAGACCATGACCGCCCTGCGGATCGGAATCCACCAGATCGACACCGTTCCCACCGGCCTGCATTCCAAGGCCATTTTCCCTGGCGAGTCGGGCCTGCTGGGCAACGGTGTCTTAGCGCTGTTTGGCGTCGTGACGATTGACGCCAAATCCGGCCGCCTCTTGCTCGGACGCACCCCGGCGCCGTAGTCCTCGTCCGCTTCCTTTCTCCAAGTTCCTGCTGTCTACACGGTCGGTCGCCGTGTGCTCCTTGCCGGGCATTTCGTGAGGGATTTTCCCACTTGCGGCGTATCGAAGGACGTGAACAAGGCGGCGAAGAGCCGCACAACGAAGAAAGATGAACGATATGAAAAGCACACTGCTCCTCGCCGCCACAGTCGCCTTCCTCACCGTCGTCAATACGTCGTCCGCCGCCGAGCCGCTGTATTCTCCCAGGGGCAAGGCTATCGCAGACTCGCTGCGGACAGTTCCCGGAAGCACAACGGACATGACTGACCGTTCCGTCCTGTCAGGCACACCCAAGGGCCGCGACCTTGCTTACAGCCTGCGCAAGGTTCCGAGCACCGGCCTCAGCGTCGATCTCGCCCGCGGCCCGCGACCGCATCTCTCGCCGAAAGACCCGCGTTACGAGACGGCTCTGCGCGAACTGCGAGCGAGGGAGTTCCAAGTCGCGCCGCTGAAATGAGCGCGCGGGCAAATCTGCATCCGGTAGTATAGCGAGCGGCGGCCGGTCCGTCGCTCAATGAAGTTAAAACCTATGAAGACTAACATTTCCGACGATAGTGAGGCTTCTCTCCGCGCGCTTTTGCACGAGTGGAAGCCGGAGGGGTCGCTGCCCCCACGCTTCCAGGAGCAGGTCTGGCGACGCATCGAACGAGCTGAATCCGCGCTCGTACCGTCGATCTCGCTTGCTGCAGTGTTCGGGAATTGGCTCACGAACCTGCTGCCCCGGCCCGCGCTGGCGACGGCTTACGTGACGGTTTTGCTTGCCGTCGGCGCGAGTGTGGGCCGGAGCCAAGCGCAGCAGGAAACGGCGCGTGTTGCCGGTGAACTGAGCGCCCGCTACGCGCAGGCGGTTGATCCCTACCAAGCCACCCCGCAGCCATGAAGCGCGGACTCGTGATTCTCGCGCTCGGTTTGGTGGGGGCGATCGTCGCCTTTTGCTGCGTCTATCTGATGGGCACGGCTACGTCGCGCGCCTTGATGCAAAGCGCCCAGCCGGAACTCGCATGGCTCCAACACGAATTCAACCTTGGAGACGCCGAGTTCAAGCGGATCTCCGATCTTCATGCCGGTTATCTGCCGCGGTGCATGGAACGATGCCGGCGGATTGACGAGTTGAACGACAAGCTCTCGGACACACTGGCCAGCGCCACGCAAGTCACGCCGGAGATTGAAAAGCTCCTAAGTGAGCGTGCGCAGATGCGAGCTACCTGTCAGTCGGAGATGCTGAAGCATTTCTTTGAAGTGAGCCGCACCATGCCGCCCGAGCCAGGCAAGCGCTACCTCGCATGGGCGCGGGACAACACCTGTTTGCGTGAACAAGCGATGGACCACGGCACGGACAACCACGCCGCGACGACAAGCCCCGCCCATCAGCCATAGTTCCTGCATGAACACGCCCAACCCGGACGAACTGGACGTGCATGACATGCGACGCCTCGCAGACGGACACGAAGCAGCCTTGAACGACCTGATGGAGCGTCACGCCGAGAAGCTGTTCCATTACCTCGTCCGCTGCTTGCGGGACCAGGACGACGCCGCGGATCTGGCGCAGGAGACTTTCGCAAAGCTGTATCGGAGCCGCGCTCGCTTCGATACCGGACAGAAGTTTTCGACCTGGCTCTACGCGATCGCCAGCAACCTCGTGAAAGACCGTTACCGTTGGCGATCTCGCCATCCGCAGGTTTCCCTCGACGCGGAGAACGACGCAACAGGCGAAAGTTATCGCGATACATTGCCGCAGGACGGCCGATCACCCGCTGACCATGTGCAGGCTGGGGAGCGCGCCGAAGCGGTGCGCCGGGCCGTGGCCGCGCTTCCCGAAGCACTACGCGAGCCGCTCATCCTCGCCGAATATGAGGAACGCTCGCACGCGGAGATAGGCGGAATCCTCGGCTGCTCCGCGAAGGCCGTGGAGACGCGCATCCACCGCGCACGGCAGCAGTTGCGCGCCAGCCTCGGCAGCCTTTTGGAGACCGCTTGAACCGTTGTCGCGCGTAGCCCGCGAAAACTCCCAAGATTCATTGAGGGGTTTGTCCGGGCGCAGCGTAGGCAGATCTGGCCGCCTAAAACCTCAGTTGCTGTGGAAAAGACAATTTGAGTAAAGTCCTAAACATGAGTCTGCGCCGAACAACCTTGAGTCCGTTGCTCCGCTCTTTAGCGGGGCTCGCGCTTGTGGTGTTTGTTGTGGCGCAGTCGATGTGTTTCATCCACTGCAATTTCGGCGGTGGACACGGCAACAACGACGCCAAGCCTTCCTGCCACGGTTCGACGCAGGCCAAATCACATCCTGACGGCCACGACGCTCCCGCTCCTGCGCCCACTGCGTCTTGCTCGACCTTGAAGACGATGCTGGCCGGAGGCGACGCGCCGACGCTGGTCGCTTTCGCCGCTTCGCTCGTGATGTCGTTCCTGCT
>CAZYJB010000461.1:0-4387 GCA_964647675.1 uncultured Verrucomicrobiota bacterium
CGTCCCAGTTCTAGATTTGGCGAATGTCGTTGGCCCAGCGGCGCAACTCGGAGGTGACGCTGGACAGCCCTGTCTCGCAGGCAATCATGCGGGAACGATGGAATGGGCTCAGTGGGCTCTTCCAGGGTCAATACTTGCGTTCGAGTATGTTGAGATAGTTCGAGATCGCGCCGCAGCTGAGTTCGGTTGCTACCAAGGCGGCGCCAAGCGGGGCACCGTGGGCAGGCGCTACGAAGACAGGGCGGAGGCTTGCTGTCTTCTACGGCGATTCGGGGAGGAAGGGCTAGAAGGTCGCCCGCAGGAGCTTGAACCTGTCGTTCCACGCCTTCGGCGAGCCCTTCAGGAAGTTCTCAGGAGGTGGCCGGAATGACGCGCTTCCAGATGGGCACGACCCTCTTCATCTCGTCGATCAGCCATTGGCACGAGGCGAAGGCGTCGCCGCGATGCGGTGACGCGACCTCGACCCAGAGGGAGGGCGCGCCGGCCGCCACCGGACCGTACCGATGCATGAGGCGCACCGATTCGACGGTGGGCCAGCGTCGTTCCATCTCGTCGAAGAGCTTCGCGAACTGGTGCCGGACCATGGGCTCGAACGCTTCGTAGTCGAGGCCGGCGATGGGGCGTCCGTCTTCGGTGCCGCGCACGATTCCGACGAACGTGATCAGGGCCCCGGCAGTCGTGGACTCTGGTCGTGAACTGCCTAGGGCCGCGGCGTCGATGGGCGCGGTGGTGAGGTCGAGCTGACGGTGCAGGGGCATGGGAGGGAACGTGGCGGGGGAGAGGCGGTCAGCCGCCCTGGACCGGCGGAAACAGGGACACCTCGTCGCCGTCGCGGAGGATGTGGGTCGGGGGTTGGTACTCGACGCCCACCGCCACGAGGGTCGACTGCCGCGCTTCGGCGAGACGCGGATGCCGTTCGTGAACCCAGCGGAGGGCGTCTCCCACCGTGGCACCGTCCGGCAGCGTGCAGGTCGACTCCGCGGTGCGCGTCAGATCCTTGAACCAGGACCAGTATCGGATGCGGATCTCCATGGGGACGATGGCCGCAGGAGTGGTCAGACGCGTACGGCGCGGCGCGGTGCCGGGGCCTTGGCGGGTGCTGGGTCTGCGGGGTGGTAGATCTCGGGTTTGAGAACGGCGACGAAGGGCAGGTTGCGGTAGCGCTCCGCGAAATCGAGGCCGTATCCCACGACGAACTCGTCCGGGATCTGGAAGCCCGTGTAGTCGCCCTTGATCTTGATCTGGCGGCGCGCCTTTTTGTCGAGGAGCACGCAGGTGCGCACGCGGCGCGGCTTGAACTGGCGCACGAGCACGGTGACCCGGTCGAGCGTCTTTCCCGTGTCGAGGATGTCATCGACGATGAGGACGTCACGTCCCCGCACATCGATGGCCGTGGGCCGCGTGAAGAGGGGATCCCCCGAGGTGGTGCCGCTGCCGTAGGAGGAGACGCCGACGAAATCGAGCCGCAGCGGGAATTCGAGGTGGCGGAGGAGGTCTGCGAGGAACAGCACCGTGCCGTTGAGGACCGCGATCACGACCGTTTCGTAGCCGGAGAAATCGCGTGTGATCTCGGCGGCGAGCTGGGCGACGCGCGCGCGGATCTGGTCCTCGGTGATGAGGACACGGTCGACGTGGTCCTTCCACGCGGCGGGGATGGCGGGGGCTTTGAGCCGGGACCGCGCGGGAGGAGGGGAGGAGGCCATGGCTGGGAGGGGACTTGGGTGCTGGGGAGGGTCTACCTGAGCTTGGCGATTTGGGCGAGCAACTCGCGCGTCACCTCGTTCTCCGGCGGAAACGTCGCTCCGTGTTCCCAGACCTTGCGCGCCTCTTCGGGGCGTCCCATACGCACCAACTGGCGTCCCCAGTGGAGCGCGACTTTCTGCCGGGCGGTGGGGGTGAACTGCGCGGCGTCCCGGTCGATGCGTTTCCAGAGCCATTCGAGGTCCTCCCGGACCAGCGTCAGGCGCCCCAGGAAATCGGGCATGTGCGCATTGTTGAGCGACCGGATGCAGCGGGTCTGGACGTCGTCGGGGGCCAAGGTGACGCCGCGGTCCATGAGGCTGTTGCCCTCCCGCACGAATTTGAGCTGGGTGGTGGGCCAGAAGGCGTCGCGTCCCTTCATGGTGTACACCGATCCGAGCAGGGCGGTGGCCGGCCCGTTGGTGGGCGCGAGGGCCAGCAGGAGTTGCAGCCATTGCTCGGCGCGGAGGACGGCCTCTTTGTCGCCGGTGACGCCGAGATCGTGGCAGATGTCCGCCAGGGCAAAGAGGCGCGCCACGTTGGTGCCCGAGGCGGCGAGTTCGGCACGCGCACGATTCTCGCGCCGCGCGAGATCGGCGGGTGCATCGGCTGGGATGACATCCTCGGCGTGCGCCGCGCGACCGACGCTCGCGATCAGCCCTGCCGCGAGGAGAACGAGCACTGGGAAGGTTGCCCGCATCGGGGAACGGCGGATGGGATCAGATGTGCCGGGAGTCGGAGGCATCCTTGGCAGTGTAGCCTGATTCCTGGCGTTTGAAGTTCACCTCGTTCTTCTTTACGTAGGCCTGAAAGACGTCGTCGGCGCTCATGCCGAGCACCTGGGCGAGGCTGATGAGGAAATGGAAGAGATCAACCACTTCCACGCGCGCGTTCTGCGCGTCGAAGTTCTGGTATTTGGCCCACCATTTCCAGGGGACCGAGTCCGTCAGCTCGGCGATCTCCTGCGACATGGCGCGGCAGTAGTTGAGGATCCACTTGGCCTGATCGGCCTCGGACATGCCTTCGGTCTGCACACCGATGCGCTGGTTGAGGCTTTGCTGCATGCGGAAGAGTTCGCGCAGTTGGTCGGGTTGGGGATCGCTCACGGACTACGATTTTGGGCGTGGGAACAGAGGCGCAAGCAGAAACCGTGCGACTCCTTGACCCGGAGTCGATCGCGGCCATAGGTTGCGCTGGCTTTTTACGACAAGCGTCGACGCCATGCCTAAAGTGACCATCCTTCCCGCCCAAGCCACCGCCGAAGTCGAGCCCGGGGAGCTCCTGATCGAAGCAGGCGAGAAAGCGGGCATCGAGATGGAGGCGGGCTGTTTCAATTGCTCCTGCGGCACCTGCGTGATCGAGGTCGTGGAGGGCATGGAACATCTGGATCCGCCCACTCCGGAGGAACTGGACGTGCTCGACCAATGGAATCGGGACCCGGAGAAGTACCGGCTCACCTGTTGCGTGCGCATCCGGTCGGGGCACACCGTGCTCCGGCAGGTTCACTGACGGCGGACCTCACGGCGGGCCACCGCCGGGGTGCACGGTTCGGGGAGATGCCGTGAGGGAGGCCCGCCCATCCGGCCGAGCGTGTCGAAGAATGCCCAAAGAAAGCCCAGCCCGAATGTCCCTGGCGCGCGTGCGCGAGGATGCCGTCTGGTCGGCCGTGGGTGCCGAGTGGCGGCAACTGGGCGGCAGCTTCCGACGCCATGGGTTCAGCTTCGAATGGCATGATCTGAACACGCGGGAGTCGGTCGATTGGAGTCCCAGCTTCCATGCCGGCAGCGTGGAGATCTGCCTGAACTTCGATGGTACCGGCGAGGTGACGGCCAAGGGGGCGCGGCTGGAACTGGGACCCCGCAGCGCGGGGTTCTACGTGATGGGTTCGGGAGGGCTCGCGGCGCGCCGGCTAGCCAACGGACGGCATCGTTTCATCACGCTCGAGTGCTCGGCCGACTTCCTGCGCCGACAACTCACACCGTACCGTCCGTGGCTGCATCCGGCGGTCCAGGCGCTGATGGAATCGGACCGCGCGCGCTCGGCGGTGAGCGAGGCGCAGCCGTTGAGTTCCCGCCAGCAGGAGTTGTTGGCGGGGCTGCGTCAGCCGCCGGTTCTCTTGGAGGCGCAGGTGCTGTGGTACCAGGCCAAGGCGCTTGAGTTGGTGGTCGAGCTTTTGTTCCGGCCGCAGTCCGAAGAGGAGTTGTTTTGCGCGCGCGCGCGCCGGATTGCGCATGGCCGCGTCGAGCGCGTGGCGGCGCATCTGCGCGAGCGCCTGGCGGAGCCGCCGAGCCTGGAGGAGCTGGGGCGGCTGGTGGGCTGCAGTTCCTTCTACCTGAGCCGCACCTTCTCGGCCGAGATGGGGCTCACCATCCCGCAGTACCTGCGGCAGTTGCGCCTGGAACGCGCGGCCGAGCTGCTGCGCTCCGGAAGATTCAATGTGACCGAGGCGGCGATGGAGGTGGGCTACTCGAGCCTCAGCCACTTCAGCCAGGCCTTCCACGAACACTTCGGCTGTTGCCCGGGGCTGTACCCGGTCAGCACGGACCCGCAGATGATGCTTCGGAAGCCCGCCTAGCGCGCGACGGAGGCGTCGGAGGGGCTCCTGGAGAAAGAAGCCGGCGACCTGCTCACGCAGGCCGCCGGGACC
>CAZYJB010000462.1:0-4367 GCA_964647675.1 uncultured Verrucomicrobiota bacterium
GAGCATGGCGCGCGCGGGGTGGAGGGACTTGATGAGGACGATCGATCCCCCCGTGAGAAGGGGGAGCAGGATGCAGACCGTCAGCATGAAGCTGTGGAACATCGGCAGCATGAGGACAAAGCGGTCCAGCGCAACCACTTCGAGAATGAGTCGGCAGCTCTCGACATTGGAAAGCAGGTTGCCATGGGAAAGCATCGCGCCCTTGGGACGCCCGGTGGTTCCGGAGGTGTAGACCAGCACCGCGAGGTCGCTCGGAGACCGATCGACCATGGAGGCTTCGTCAAACGGCGCGGTCGCTACCGCGGACAACGGGACCTGAACGATCTGGAGGGAGGGACGCCGGCTGTGGGCAAGAGCGAGGCGCACCATCAGTTCGCTCTCGGTCAGCACGGCAGTCAGCCCGGCGTCGGAGACGAGATAGTCCAGCTCGTCTTCCTTGAGGAAATGATTGATTGGCACCGCGATGGCGCCGGCGGCGAGAATGCCGAAGAGACTCGAAATGAACTCGGGCCGGTTGCCGAGGAGGATCCCGACGCGGTCCCCGGGTTTCACGCCGAGCTCGGTGCGCAGCCGGTCGGCCACGGCCCGGGTCCGCGCGAGCAATTCGCCGTAGGTCACGCGCTCGTCGGCATGGAAGATGGCCGCCTTGTCAGGGGCCAGACGGGCGGACTCGAGGAAGCGGAGCGCTAAGTTCATGGACAAACGCGGGACAAGGTTGTTGGTCTGCCCGCGGGTTGGCGTCAAGCCGGCGGTGTCCGTCGGCAAAGATTTCCCGTGAGTCGGTGGCGCCGTGGGGGTTGTCCGATGCGTGGCGATCGCGCTTTAATGGGCCCGTGATCGACACCCCGGACCGGCTTTCGTCCGCCTTGGCCGTGCTGCAGCGCGCGGAATGGATCGCCATGGACACGGAGGCGGACAGCTTGCACGCCTATCCGGAGAAGCTGTGCCTGCTGCAATTGAGCCACCCCGGGGGGGAGATGCTGGTGGACCCGCTGGCAGGCCTGGATCTGACGCCGCTGCTGGGAGTGCTGGGGCGCCACATTCTCATCCTTCATGGCGGCGACTATGATCTGCGCCTGATGTACCGCGCCTGGCGGTTCGTGCCCCGCGGGGTCTTCGACACCATGAGCGCCGCGCGCCTGGTGGGATGCCGGCGGTTCGGGTTGACCGACCTGGTCTCGAAGTATCTGGGATTGGTCCTCGAGAAGGGACCGCAGAAAGCGAACTGGGGCCAGCGTCCGCTCACCCCGCGCATGACGGCCTATGCGGAGTCGGATGCGCGTTACCTCAAACCGTTGCAAGAGCGGCTGCAGGCCGAGTTGGTGCGGTTGGGCCGGCTCGAGTGGCACGAGGAGTTGTGCGCGCGCATCGTTTCGGAAGCGACCCAGTTGTCGCCGGTCGACTCCAACGTGGTCTGGCGCCTGCGTGGCAGCCATGGGCTCGACCGCGTGGGACTCGGCGTCCTGCGCGCCATCTGGCACTGGCGCGAGGAGGAAGCGGTGCGGGCCAACCGCCCGACCTTTCATATCCTGAACCACGACGTGGCGGTCGACCTGGCTTCCGCCGCGTCACGGTGGGGGGCGGTTCCCCACCAACTGCCGCGCCATCTCACGCCGCGCCGGCGGCAGGGGCTGATCCGCGCCATCGAGGACGGCCTCGCGGTGCCGCCGGATCAATTGCCCGAGCGCTTGCGTCACGAGCACAAGCGGGTTCCGCTGGCGGTGAGCCGGCGGGCGACCCAGTTGCGTGAGCGTCGGGATCGCAAGGCGGCGGAACTGGACCTGGACGAGTCATTTCTCGCGAGCCGCAGCCAGTTGCTGGAGCTGGCTGAGACGGGGGACTGGACCAAGACCTCGCTTATGCGGTGGCAAGGCCGCCTGCTTGAGCGATGAGGCGCCGCGGTGGGACCGCGACGCTCCAGGGTGCTGGCGGGTGGGCCGAAAGCTAGGGAGCCAGCACCTCGAAGGCGAACCCCTTGAGGTACTCGCTTTCGGGGATCGTGGTGAGGATCGGATGGTCCGGGGCCTGGCTGAAGGTCGCGATGCGGCGCAGGATCCGGTGCGCGTCGAAGGCGGCCTCATTGATCACCGCCGCAAAGGTCGCGGCGTCCACGTGGTGCGAACAGCAGAAGGTCGCGAGAATGCCTCCGGGACGCAGCAGGCGCAGGGCGCGCAGGTGGATTTCCTTATAGCCGCGCAGCGCGTCCGGGACCGAAGCGCGATTGCGGGTGAACGAGGGGGGATCGAGCACAACGGTGTCGAAGAGACTGGCCTCGGGCACCGCCGGAGGCGGGTTCTTCGTTCCGGCTTCCGCCGCGACGCCCGAGCCCACCGGTGTCGAGCGCGCGCGCATCCAGTCGAACACGTTGGCGGCCTCGAACGAGGTCGAGGAGGCAAGTCCGTTGAGTTCGGCGAGTCGGCGCGCGGAGGCGACAGCGGCCTCGCTCTGATCGATGCCGATCACCGATTTCGCGCCGGCCTTCGCAGCGTGCAGCGCGAAGCCGCCCTGAAAGGTGAACGCATCGAGCACCCGGGCGCCGCGTGCATATCCCGCGACGAGGGCCTGGTTCACCTGCTGGTCGAGGTAGAGTCCGGTTTTGTGGCCGGAGAGCACATCCGCCTCGAAGCGGATGCCGTTCAGCAGCACGGGCAGGGCATGCAGCTCCGATTCCTCGAGTTTGCCGAAGAGCACCGAAGTGGTCTCGGGGAGGCCCTCGAACTTCCGCGCACCAGCGTCGTTGCGTTCAACGACGGCGCGCGGCTTGAGCAGACGGCGCAGCACGTCGACGATCACCGACTTCCGGCGGTCCATGCCGAGGGAAGAGGTTTGGAGGACGAGGACGTCCTCGTATTTGTCGACGATCAGGCCGCTCAGGCGGTCGCCCTCGGCGTTGACCAGCCGGAAGGAGGTGGCGCCGGGGAGGAACCGCTGGCGATGCGCGAGCGCGGCGCGCAGGCGGGCGTCGAAGAAGGCGGCGTCGAGTTCCACCCGTTGCTGGGACAGGACACGGACGCGGATCTTGGACTTCGAGTTGTAGAAGCCGACGCCGAGCAGACGCCGGCGGTGGTCCTTGACCTGGATGACCTCGCCGTCGGCGGGTTCTCGCGTGAGCCGTAGGAGACATCCTTCGTAGATCCAAGGGTGTCCAGCCACGACGCGGTCGGCTTCGCCAGGGCGAAGATAGGCGGTGGGAAGAGAATCGTCGGGTTCAACCTCGAACGGGGCCCGCGGACGCGGGCGGCGAACATCTGCCATCGTCTGGGGAGTCAATCACGCTGAAGCCGCATGGCGCGAGGAGGATTTTCACCTGAGCCAGCGCGGGAAGCCCCGCGGGAGATCAAGCTTCGGGCGTCGAGCCCAGGACGACATCGAAGGTGGCGCGCAGCTCGCCGTTTCCACCACGGAGTGGCACGAAGGGCACCGTCACGGCAGACCGTTGGCGGTCGTCGCGGAACCCCTTCCAAATGCCGTCGGTGAGGTTGCCAGGCTCACCCTTCACGTAGCACTGGGTGGTGAACCGCTCGCAGCCTGGCGCCTTGATGGCGAAATGGATGTGCGGCGTCCGGCCGGGGTACGGGACCGGGCGGATGGTGCGGAAGAGGTACTCGCCGGAGGAGTCGGTGACGAAGCGCCCAAAGCCCTGGAACGCGGCGTCGCGGCGTTCGGCCTGGCTGCTGCCGGAATGCAGGTAGACGCCGTGACGATCGCACTGCCAGATCTCGACCGTGGCATTGCGGAGGGGACGCCCGCGCCGGTCGAGGATCCGCCCGCGCAACCAGGTGACCGTGCCGGCGGCATCGCGTTCTCCGGGCTGGATGCGGACCAGATCGTTGTCAGTGTCGAGGGGCAGGCGGTCGGGGTAGAAGGGGCCCTCCGTCTGGCTGGGCGTTGGGATTCGGCGTGCCGCGAGGGCGGCCGGTGCGAGGAGGCCGGCGCAGGCGAAAGTGACACGGGAAATGAAGGTGCGGCGCGGCGCACCCGGGCGGAAGGGGGACATGCGCGAAGGCATGCCGGGCGCGGGCGCGGTTGGCAATCACGAAACCGGCCACCGGCGAGGTATCGGCGGCCGGCTCAGATCGAGTGTCCTGCTCGGGACGCGCGCGTCGCCCGCAACGTGATCACGCTGCGGCCACGAGTTGGCGCAGGACGTACGGCAGAATGCCGCCGTGCTGGTAGTAGTCGATCTCGATGGGGGTATCGATGCGGCAGGCCACGGGAACGTCCTGGATCGAACCGTCCTTGCGGCGGATGCGAAGCACGAGGTCCTGCTGCGGCTTCAGGTCCGCTCCGAGTCCGACGACATCGTAGGTCTCCGAGCCGTCCAGGCCGAGGGTTTGGGCGGAGACGCCTTCTTTGAATTGGAGTGG
>CAZYJB010000463.1:0-4363 GCA_964647675.1 uncultured Verrucomicrobiota bacterium
GCGCAGCTCATCGGAGGTCAGCGCCGTATTGCTGCCACGAGCACGCACCTCGACGCGTTGCACGCGGCCGAGGCGATCCCAGTCGACGAAATAGGCCGCGAGGCGCGACGAGGTGCCTGTGGGCAGGTTCAAGGAAAGCGTCATGGAGCGCGGGGCGAACCAGCACCAGGCGGCGCGTGGGAGGACGCCGCTGGGATGTTCCAGCGCGCGGGCATCGTTGGTCTGCCGCGCCCAGGGCCAGTCGTCCTTCCCGTTCACCGTGCCCAGGGCAGCCAGGCGCGGCGTGACGCCGACGATCATGGCGCCGTCGCCGCCGTAAACTCTCCGCCAGTTTCCCGACGTGGCGCGGTCGAGCTGGACCAGGCGCGCGGCGGATGCGGGAGGTTCGCCGAGCAGGATGGCCGTGAGCACGGCATTGAGGCCGCGCGCTGGCGAAGTGTTGTTGATCTCGACATCCACCGGTCCGCGCACGTCGAGGACGAGGTACTGGCCATTTCCGAACTCGTTCACATCGTTCGTCGAGAGGCCCACGCGGGTGATCGGGTCGCGCACGATGATGCGCTGTTGGCGCGGCGGATGCTGGGCGCGGTCCCAGTCGAGGAAGTAGAGCGCCACGCGCGTGAACGTGGACTCGGCAAGATTGAGGCGGACGGTCATCTGGCGGTTCGCCCACCACGCTGCCGCGACGCGGTCTGGTCTCCCGTCGGGCATTTCGGGCGCTCGCGTGTCGCGGGTGGCGGTGGCCCAGGTGGCATCCCCTTTGACCACCGGAGGAATCTCGGGGAGGCGAGCGTTGACCCCGACGATGGTGGCGCGGAAACCAGGATAGGCAGCTCGCCAGTTGCCGCGCGTCTCGGTGTCGAGACGCACGAAGCGAACGCGCGGTCCGGTCGGGCGGACGGACACGGGGAGCGCGGCTTCGCTGAAGGCACCGGTCGGATCGGTCACCCGCAGCGTGATGGTGGCGTCGCCCGAACGGCGTGCGATCGGGGTGAGGATGACCGTGCGGGCGGCGCCTTGTCCGCCGAACGCAAAGGAGCCGGCATCGAACAGCGCGGGATTGGACGAACGCGCCGAGAGCCGCAGCAGGTTCACGTCGGAATCGGCATCGCCCACCATGATTGGCAGCGCGGCGCTGGCCGTGTCCTGCGTCAGCAGCGCGGAGGGCGGAACGACCAGGATCGGGGCCTGCACCATGCGGCAGTCGAACTTCTGAGCGGAGGCCGAGTTGGCCCCGATGATATACTCGGTGCCCTTGGTCGCTGCGAAGGAGGCGACGCCGGTGCCACAGGCGATCTCGGTGGGGCGCAGCGCTTCGCCGGACAGGACGGTCAGGCGAGTATCGGCGGACGCCCCGGGGAGCAGGATGGAGAGCTGGCCGTCGGTCTCGGGTGCGAGACGCACCCACCGGCTGAATTCCCCGAAGGACCCGCAGCCGTTCTCATAGGCCAACAGCGAATCGCCATTGGGTGAGGAATCGAACACGGCACCGATTCGCGTGAGACTCAGAAGTGGAAGGGCGGCGCCCCCTTCGCCGGCGGGACCGCCGCCACTGGCGCACGAGGTGGAGATCTCGGCCTGCACGTTGTAGAACGAACGCACGCTGCCGCCGCGGAACACCGCGAAGTCCAGGGCCAGTTGGCGGCCGTTTTGAAAGAAGCGAACCCCGGCTTCGTTGCCCAGGGGCTCCGAATCGAACTTCCACGAAGCCGAGGTGAAGCCGCGGACTTGAATCGTGAACTCCGCCACCATCCCGCCGAGGGAGAACTGCTTTTCGATCTCGGGATCGAAAACGCTGATCACCCGCACCAACTGTTCGCAACGCGCTTCGCCACAGGAGTCTTTCGCGATCCAGGTGCGCAGAATCGTATCGAAGCCGGGTCCCGGGCTGTCGAAGGAGTCCCAGGTGACCGGCGAGCAGGACGCAATGACGCGCGGCGGGCCCGTGAATTCGGGTCCGGTGTCGGGGCAGAAGACGGTGGCGTCCGAGCATTGGATCGTGGGACCGGTGATCTCGACCACGGCTCCCATGCGGCCGACGTAGATGGCGGGTACGACCGCGGGAAGGTCGTTCCAATAGCCTTCGACGCCGATGCCCGGCTCCCACAGGTGCGCGTAGAACTCGACTCCGAGCGTGTTGCTCGGCTCGTTCGCGCTCCACTGCGAGAACGTCACCGGCTCACCGCTGATCCACGCGAACTCCCCCTTGCGCACCTCGGGCAGGTTCGAGTTGTTGGAGGGTTCCGGGTCGTAGAGGCCGATCCAGAGATTGCGCGCGACACCGTTGACCCGGCGGAAGGTCTCGAAGATCCACTTCTGTTCGAACTGATCCCGCACCGTGGCGAGGTGACCCCCCATTGCGACCGCTGCCGCTTCGGCCTCGAGCCAGGTGCTGTCGGAGAGCAGGAAGTAGGCGTGGCCGTTGATCGGGCTGCGCACAGGTCCGTGGATCACCGTGGGAGTGACGGCCCGGGCTGGTGGTTCGAGGACGAGGAAGAAAAGGAGGCAGCCCAACACCGGGAGAACCGGGAGGGTCAGGAGGGAGCGCATGGCAGGAGTGAGGTGGAACGGCGCCGCGGTTGGGGCAAGATCCCGGCGCCGTGGGTCGCAGGATCAGAACTTCGACGCGGTGGGAATCGGGACGGGGGAGGTATGCGCGGGAAGCGGCGTCGAAACAATCCTGAATGCCGGTTGTTCGGGATTGCCCTTGCGCCGCACTGTCGCGCGCCCGGACGCTGCCGAGAGCCCACTGATGAGCGCCTTGAGCGACGCGCTACGACCCTTTCGCCGGCAGGGACTCGCCATCGCGCTGATCGCCGTGGCCGGGATCCTGGGCGGTCTGTCGTCGGGTCTCCACCGGACGGGGGGAAGAATGGTGGATGCCGTACGGGACAGCGTTTGCGCGCCGCCGGCACCCGCGGCGCCCTCGGTGCTCTTCGTCGGGATGAGCGCGGCGGAAGCGCGCGATCCGGGAGCGTGGCTGGATCTCATCCTAGCCCTCTCGCAGGCTGGAGCGCGCGCGCTCGTCCTCGACGCGACGTGGGATCAGCCGGACTGGGGATCGTCGGTCATGACGCAGCGCCTGGACCAGGTTTTCACCGCGTGCGCTACGCGCCCCAGCAGTCCACTGCCGGTGATCCTGGGGTTACGCCCGCTGCCGACTGCGCCGGATCGGCTCCCGATCCATTGGCTGGCACCGCTGCACACCAACGTCAGCAAAGTCGTCTCAAAGCATGCGGGGTGGGTTGCGCTGGGGGTCTCCGATCCAGGGGGGACCGGGGACGCGCGCCGTCCGCGTGCGGTGGATGCCGTGGGCTCGTATCGGGTGGCACCGGTGGGCGCCGTGGTGGCGTCGATGCTGGAGGGCCGAACCTGGAGGAAAGGCGAGCGGCGGTTGCGCTGGTATCCCGACCTTGGGGCGGTTCCGCGTGCGGAATGGGTCCATGCCGGGCCTGGTGGACCGGCGCTGCAGGTGTCCGGAAACGATGCGCTTCCGTTGGTGCGGGATCGGGTGGTGTTCGTCTCGGTGATCGCGGAGGGAACCGGAACCGCGGCGACGACCGGTTTTTCGCGAATGGAGGGACACGCCACGCTTTTCCTGAACCTGATGCGACGCGAAGGGGCGGCGCCTTATCCGCGGGCGCTCGGTGTTTTGCTCGCGCTGGCATCGGCGATCGTGGCGGGGTGGTGGTTCCCATGCTGGTCGCCAGGCCGTGCCGCCTGGATGGCGGCGGGCTGGCTGGGGGTGGCTTTCGTTGCGGGACTGACGCTGGTCGCGACCCGCGGACTGGATTCTCCCTGGTTTTCGGTGTGGGGACCGCAAGCGCTGGTGGCCGCGGGCGTCGCGTGGCTGCCGCTGAAGAGCGTCTTCCTTTCGTACCGGCGATCCGATGGTGGGAGCGTCGTGCAGGCGATCGCGCCCGGGCTGCGGACACTGGGGGTCGAGGTCTTCCTGGAATCGGAGCGGCATGATTCCGGACGTCTCGAGGGATTCCTCGCGGCCGCATTGCGCAGTCAGGGGAACCTGGCCGTGATCCTGACGCCTGAGGTGATCCACCGATGGAATCCCGTGCGGGACTGGATCAAGTTCGAACTCGGCGTGGCGAGGGAGGCGGGGCGGCCTCGGATCCCGGTGTTCGTCGACGATTTCGAGCAGGTATGGCGGACCGTGCGCCAGGCCGGGACGCCGGTGTTGGATCCGGACCTGATCGATCTGGTGGAGAATCATGTCCGGTGCACCTACCGGACCGATCAACCGAAGCTCTACCTGCGCCCGCTCGCCCGCCGCCTTGTCGCCAGTCGTCGGCGTGCCGTGCCGCGACGCCCCGCGAAGCACGGTGACGGGACCGTTGTGGCAGGCACC
>CAZYJB010000464.1:0-4356 GCA_964647675.1 uncultured Verrucomicrobiota bacterium
GGCTTTGGCAAAGGGAGTCGCCGGAGGCGGGTGAGCGCCGCCTGGACGGCGACGGGTCGGTCCGGTGCGGACTGGATTTCGGGCGCGAAGCCCGGCAGGGTGCGCGCATGAAACCCGGTTTTATCACGGCCCTTCTGGGCGTGGTGGCGACGGCTTCGGCCCTGGCGGTCGCCGTGGAATCCACTTCGTTGTTCGATGGCAAGACCTTCGCCGGCTGGGAAGGTGACACGGCCAAGACCTGGCGCATCGAGGACGGCGCCATCGTCGGGGGTTCGCTCACCACCACCGTGCCGCAGAACGAGTTCCTCGCGACCAAGCGTTCCTACACCAATTTCGTGCTCCGACTGAAGGTGAAGCTCACCGGAACGGAGGGTTTCGTGAACTCCGGCGTGCAGATCCGCAGCACACGGATCCCGAATCATCACGAAATGATCGGTTATCAGGCGGACGTGGGCGAAGGCTGGTGGGGCTGCATCTACGACGAGTCGCGGCGCAACAAGGTGCTGGCGAAACCCGACGAGGCCGTGGTGAAGAAGGCGGTGAAGGTCAATGACTGGAACGACTACGAGATCGTGGCCAACGGCAAGACCGTCATCCTTCGTCTCAACGGCATCGAGACCCTCAAGTACACCGAGGCCGACGACAGTATTCCGCAGCACGGACTGATCGCGGTGCAGATCCACGGCGGCGGCAAGGGTCTGGTCGCGTTCAAGGACATCCGCATCGAGGAACTTCCGTAGGCAGGGCGCGTGGTGCGTCCTTAACGCCGCCGCACGCGTCCGCATGAAGCGCTTCGCCCGGGCGTTCGTGCCTCTGCTCCTCGCTGCGTCGGCGCTTCGCGCGGGCGCTACCGATGACGGACGTGACTGGGCGGCCTATCACGGCGATGCGGCGGGGTCCCACTTCTCGCCGTTGCGGCAGATTCACCGCCGCAATGTCGCGCGGCTCAAGCCGGCGTGGGTCTACCGGTGTGACGACGCGCGTGAGCGGCCGGCATCGACGATCGAGTGCAATCCGCTGGTCCTGGAAGGGGTCGCGTATTTCACGACCCCGGGATTGAAGGTGGTCGCGGTCGACGCGGCGACCGGCGTGGAGCGCTGGAGGTTTGATCCGTGGAACGGCCGTGTCGGGGGCGGCGTGAACCGCGGGCTGGCCACCTGGTCCGATGGTGCGCATCGCCGCCTCTTCTTCGCCGCAGGCACTCGATTGTTTGCCTTGTCGGCGGCCGACGGTCGTCCGATCCCGGGCTTCGGGCGTGAAGGTTGGGTCGACCTGCGCGAAGGGCTGGATCAGGACGCGTTTTATCTGCCGGTGACCGCGCCGACGCCGGGCGTGGTTTTTGGGGATCTCCTGATCATGGGCTCGTCGATTCCCGATGCGCTGCCGCCCACGGCGCCCGGGCATGTGCGGGCGTTCGACGTGCGCACGGGGCAACGGCGCTGGGTTTTCCACACCGTGCCGCATCCGGGGGAACCCGGTCACGAGACGTGGTCGGCTGATGCGTGGCGTCACAACGGCGGGGCCAATGCATGGGGCGGCGCGACGTTGGATGTCGCGCGTGGACTCGTGTTTTTCGGGACAGGCTCGGCGAATTACGACCACTACGGCGGGGATCGTCCGGGACTCAATCTCTTCGCGAACTGTTCGCTCGCGCTCGATGCGCGGACCGGCGCGTTGCGCTGGCATCAGCAGATTGTGCATCACGATTTGTGGGACTACGACCTGCCGTGTCCGCCCGTTCCGTTGACCGTGCGCCACCGCGGTCGTCGCGTGCCGGCGGTGGCGCAGATCACCAAGACCGGGCATGTGTTCGTGTTCCATCGCGAGACCGGGGAACCCTTGTTTCCGATCGAGGAACGTCCGGTGCCGGCGTCTGACGTTCCGGGGGAACAGGCGTGGCCCACGCAGCCCTTTCCGGTGAAGCCACCGCCGTTTGCGCGGCAGGGGTTCACGGAGGCGGAGGTGACCGATCTGAATCCAGCCGCGCGCGCCGCCGTGCTGGAGAGGTTGCGAGGCATGCGTTCCGAAGGCTTGTACACGCCGCCGTCGCAGCGTCCGACGGTGGTGATGCCGCAGTTCAACGGCGGCGGGGAGTGGGGCGGCCCGGCCGTCGATCCTGAACGCGGCTGGCTCTATGTGAATGCGAGCAACGAACCGGAATGGATCCAGATGCAGCCGGCGCGCCTCGCGGCGGGGGTGACGCGCCACGAACTGGGCGGGCACCTGTTTCGCGTTGTGTGCGCCCAATGCCACGGTGCGGGGCGGACGGACCTGCCGGCGGTACCGGCGTTGCAATCGTTGAAAGACCTGCCGCAACGCGCCACGCGGGAGTCGGTGCTCGCGCTGCTCGAGACGGGGCGCGGCCAGATGCCGGCCTTCCCCACGCTTTCAACGCTCGAACGCGAATCGCTGGTGGCATTCCTGTTCGCGGATACCGGCGGGGATCGATTGCGCGCGGACCAGGTGGATCTCGCCTGGGCGAACCGCATTCCCTGGGTGGCGAACGGGCATCCCGAGCTGCGGGATCCGGACGGCTTCCCCGCGAGCAAGCGACCCTGGGGCACGTTGTCGGCCTATGATCTGAACCGCGGCGAACTCGCCTGGCAGGTGCCCTTGGGGACTTACCCCGAGCTGGAACGCCGGGGTCTGCCACCCACCGGCACGTTCAACATCGGCGGTCCGCTGGTCACGGCGGGAGGCCTGGTGTTCATCGGCGCGACCATGGACGAGCGTTTCCGCGCCTTCGACGCGCGAACCGGCCGGGCGCTGTGGGAGTACCAGCTCGATGCCGGAGCGTATGCGAGTCCGGCGACCTTCGAGGTCAACGGACGCCAGCACGTCCTCGTGGCGGCGGGCGGCGGCGGAAAGCCCGGCACACGCGCGGGCAGCGGTTGGTGGTGTTTCGCGCTGCCGTGAGCGACCGCTCGATCACGCGGGGCGCGGCCCTCACTCCGCCCAGTTGAAGTAGCCGATGAACATCTCCTGCCAGCTCTGTTCGCCGAAGGTCACCGACGCCGTCGGATCCGGATTGTAGGGGTTCTTGGAGGAATTGTCCCAGGCCCCGGTCATGACGATACGCGTCCCGGCTGGGAGCCGGCGCGGCTCGGCGAGGCGGTAGAGCGTCTGCCAGTCGAAGCGATAGAAGGGCACGTTGAGCAGGGTCTCGCGGCTTCCGTCAGCGAACACCGCCTCGAAGCGAAACCACTTCCCGCGGTAGTGCATGTGCGGGCTCATCTCATAGATCGTGCCATCGCGCGGCAGGGTGAAGGAGGCGCTGATGGTGTGATTGTCGCTGCGCGGCGGGATGGTGAATCTCGTGGAGTAGGCGGCGGCGGTGCGCAACTCGCGCGCGGGTTTGGCGGCGGACAGGTAGAGCCCGATCTCGGACTCGTCGATCTCGTCCCGGCCGGTTGCGGTGTAGTGAAGCTGAAAGACGAGGAACGAGCCCTTTTTGAGCAGCTTGCCGGTGCCCTCGGGATAGCGGACCTGTTCCATGCCGGGCACGTAGGCCGCGAAATAACCGCCCAATCCGCCCTGGATCTGGAGGATGTCTTCGAAGGAGGTTGCGGCGAAGGTGAGCACGTGGTGCATGACGCGGCGATTGCCGGGTTTGATCACCGCGGCATCGAGCCACACGTCGTCGGCGAACGGACTCGGGACCAGCAGGTAGCGGTAGTCCACGGTGCCCTCGGCGGGGATGGTCTGGCGCTCGAGGCGCACCACCTGGTCGGGCTGGCCCAGCGGCCAGTCGGGCGGAAGTTCGGGCACGGAATCCGCCAGGGGATCGGGACCATCACCGCGCGGCGCTCCGCGATCCACCCAGTCGATAATCGCCGCGAGGTGATCACCCGGAATCATTTCGTCGTTGCTGTAGTGGCGCGGCGCGGGATCCGCGTGCCAGGGCGGCATGCGGCGCGAGAGCAGCTCGTCCTTGATGCGCAGGGCGGCGTCGCGCACGACGGCGTGATTGGTCATCGCCCATGGCGCGATGTTGCCCGGGCTGTGACAGCGAACGCAGTGCTGCTGGAACAACGGCGCGATGTCCTTCGAGTAGGTGAGAGTCGCGTGGGAGGTCAGCGGGATGGCGTCGCCCACCGGTGCCGCGTAGCGCACGGTGACGCGCTCACCGCCGAGCAACTGGGATAACGCGTCGTCGAGCAGCGCGTGCTCGCGCGGTTCCTCGTTCGCGTTGGCGGTGGAAACAGAGGCCGCCGCGAGGGTATCGGCGATGCGACCACGATAGACGATGGACCAGGTGGCGGGATTCAGGACGAGCGCCTCCGGCGCGGTGCCCTGGCTCAACTGTTTCGTGACCGCGCCGCCTTCATCCTCGAGCACGGGGAGCGTCAGGCCCAG
>CAZYJB010000465.1:0-4351 GCA_964647675.1 uncultured Verrucomicrobiota bacterium
AACCACGCCTGGTCTACTCCCCCGTTCATCCGCCTCGTGGTCCTTCTCGCGACGGTTGCGCTCGGCCTTCAGCAGCCCGCGCGGGCACAGATCGACGAGCCGGTGCCGAACGAAAAATGCCTCGAATGCCACGGGATGTCCGATCTCACCAAGACGAACGCCGCCGGCCTTTCGATCTCCCTGTTCACCGATCTCGCGCTCCTCAAGGCCTCGGTGCACGCCACCAACCAGTGCATCGACTGCCACCGCGACCTCGCCAAGGCCTGGGAACACCCGGACGACGGACACGTGACCCAACCGGTAAACTGCGCCATTTGCCATGAGTCGCTGTCCATGTCCTACGAGGCGAGTGCGCACGGCATTGCGCTGCGCGAAGGCAAGGCCGGTGCCGCCACCTGCAAGGACTGCCACGGGCAGCATGACATCCAGCGCCACGCCAATCCTGACGCGCGCACCTCGCTGGCGCACCTCGCCGAGACCTGTGGGCAATGCCATGTCCAGGAGGCGGCCGAACTCCAGGACAGCGTCCACGGCCAGGCCGCCGCTCGCGGACATCGCGAGGCGCCGACCTGCCTTGATTGCCATTCCGGGCACCAGATCGAAACGCTACGCACGGCGTCGCCCCTGAAGATCGCCGAGCACGTCTGCGGGAAATGCCACGCCTCGGAGCGCGTCAACACACGCTTCCGTCTGCCACGACGACAGGTCGACACCTTCTTCGAGAGTTACCACGGGCTCGCCGCGCAGGGCGGCTCCACGCGCGCCGCCAATTGCGCGAGCTGCCACGGTTGGCACCACATCCTCGCCTCGTCCCATCCGGAATCCTCGGTGCACAAGTCGAACCTCGTGAAGACCTGTGGCCAGTGCCACCCCGGCATCGGTGCCAACTTCGCGATCGGCAAAGTGCACGTGGACGACACGCTCTCGAGCGAGACCGGGATGGTGGTCAACCGCTGGGTGCGACGCCTCTACCTCGTCCTCATCGTGGGGGTGGTCGGTCTCCTCGGACTGCACAACGCCGCGCTCTGGTTCCACAAGGCGCGTGCCGCGCTGCGCCGGCCCGGGCGCGACCTCGTGCGCATGGACGGTCCCCAGCGCCGCCAGCACGCGGTCCTCGCGGCCAGCTTCGTGATGCTCGCGCTCACCGGCTTCGCCTTGCGTTTCCCCGACTCCTGGCTGTCCTGGCTGTTCGGGTCCGAGGACGTGCGCCGCTGGCTGCATCGCGCCTCGGGCGCTGTGCTCCTCGGCGTGGGCGCGTGGCACCTCGTCTACGTGGCGGTGACGAGCGAGGGACGCCGGCTCGTGCGCGACCTCCTGTTGCGCGTGAAGGACTGGCACGACCTGCGGCAGAACGTGCGCCACCTGGCGGGGAGATCCTCGCGACGCGCCGCCATCGGCCGGTTTGGCTATGCCGAGAAGATCGAGTACTGGGCCGTCGTCTGGGGCACGATCCTCATGGGCGCCACCGGACTCGTGATCTGGCTGAAGGTCGACTTCACACGCTGGTTCCCGCGCTGGCTGGTCGACGTGGCCATCACCGTCCATTACTACGAGGCCATCCTCGCCTGCCTCGCCATCGTGGTGTGGCACTTCTACCACGTGATCTTCGATCCGGATGTCTACCCTGGGAACTTCGCCTGGCTCGACGGTCGAGTCACGCGTGCCTGGCATGACCACGAACACCCGCTTGAGACGCCGCGCGCCGGCGGTTCTTCTCCCGACGCCGAGGTGAGGTGCGGACCGCCCGGGACATCGGTCCAAGCGGAGCATCCCTCACCCTTGCGCGCGGCGTCTGCCGATCCGGGAAACCTCCCCACCTAGAGCCCGCCCACTGGGAGATCGAAGGCGCCGGTCCGGATGACGTCCGCAACCCGCACCTGCACCCAGAGGCGATAACGGCCCGGGGCCGGGAACTCGTACGGGAACGACACCCGTCCCGCCTCCTCCGGCCTCTGCGCCATCCATCCCGCTGCCGCCTCGTCAACCCCCGGCAGCCGGCAGAGCGGGTCTTCCGCGCCGAAGGCGACGCGCATGGGCGCCTCGCCGCGCTCGCGCAATTCGAGCAACTGTTGGGACGCCATGGAAAACGAGCCACTCGGGTGGAGGTGAGCGAACACCGCACCCGCCGTGTCACGCACCACGAGGTGCCCGCGCATGCCGAGGTAAGGCTGCAACGCCGCGGCCGAACCGTCCCCACGGCGCACGCGGAAGCGCAGCGTCACGGGCTCGCGCACGCGCGCCGCCCCGTCGACGTTACAATCCATCACCAGCCCGTCGCCCAACGGAGCGGGGTCCCGTCCTGGAACCACCGCGCCGCGCCGCCACCAGGCGTCATCCGCATCCAGCTTCCCGCGGGGTTCCGGGAGATCCGCCCCCAGGGTTACCCGGTCCACCAGCGTCTCCGTGAACCCCGTCTCATAGGTGATCTGCGCATACATGGCGTAAGTGCCCTGGGGCAGCGGCGGCAGCCCGGCGCCGAAGACGTTCCGTCGGTCGCGGCTGGGATGCAGATGGGCGAAGACATCGAGATCAGGTTCGCGCACGGCGAAGAGATGCATCATTCGCCCGTGATCCGGCACCAGCGGGATGCGCCGGCGCGGATCCGGCTCCTCCAGGGCCACCTCGAGCCGCGCGCCTGCCGCCACCTCGGACGCCACCGTCACCTCCATCGGTCGCGGACGGTAGAGGCGGTTGTTGTGGTAATCGGCGGCCTCGGCCTGCCACCAGCGCCAGCCGCCGAGGAGGAGTCCGCCCAGCCCGAGACATGTGACCGCCACCGCCCCGCGCGCCGCCCAGCGACGCCGACGCGACGGAATCTCACCCGGGGCCAGCACGGACTCGCGCACCGCGCCACCCACCACGCCCACGAGGACCACGACCAGCGTGAGGCCCAGTGCGGACAGCACCGCACCGAGGGCCTTCGGCAGCCCCAGCACGCGCGTGGCCTTGGCATCGACCGGCACCATCACCGTCCCGGATCCGCGATCGCCCTCGAGCGTCACTTCCACGCCGTGCGCCCCGAACTCCATGAACCACAGCTCGGCGGCGAACAATCCCGGCTCGCCGGCGACCGCGCGTGCGCGGTCCGGTGAGGGCGCGCCCTTGCGGCCCGTGTTCCATTTGAGGGGTCGTGCCAGGGCATTGGTGATCACGCCGTCGCGCTGTCGCACGGTGATCTCCGCCAGACCCGGAATGACACCCGGCAGGCGGACCGAGATGCGGGCCTGGTAGGGGCCGACCTGACCCTCGTAGAACACCGGTTGATGTCCGACCTCGGCGCGGACCGTGCCCGGCAGGCACGCCCCGGTGACGCACAGGAGCATCGCGAACCAGAACGCGCGTTTCATCGGCGCACGCGTGACATGCCATTTCCCAGCCACAGCCCGACCCGGCACGCCACCAGCGCGAAACCGGCCGACACCGCGAGGCTGGTCCAGGTGGCGGGCGGATTCCACCGAGGCGACGTCTCGCTCCAGAACCGGAAGCGCGCGTCACCCACGGCCTCGTTGTACGACCAATAGCGATCCGCGCCGAAGAAGGCGTTCTGCGCACCCGGGCTGATCAGAAAGGCCGAGAAGAACCACTGCGCGGCGATGAATAGAACCGCAAAGGCCAGGCCGCACGCCACGGCGAGCGCCCAGTCGCGCCATGCGCCCCGCCCCTCCTTCACCGCCTGCCGCAGCAGGTCGATGCCGAACGCCGGCACCACCATCAGGAACGGGAACGGGAGCGGCACGAAGCGGTCGATCGGATGGTAGATCGGTCCCAGCTTTGGCTCGCCCGGGAACCACGGCAGAATCCAGAGCATGGCCGCGACGATCACCATGTACCACGCGGCGGCAGTGGTGGCGCCCCACCGCGACCGCGAAGCGCGTGCCACCGCCATCAGGTACATCGGATAGGTGGCGCACGAAACCAGGTAGAAGATCTTGTTGTGTTGCTGGTTGGGCCAGCTCTCCTCGGTCAGGAAGACGGCCACCATCGCGAGAATCACGCCGCCGCCGTACAAAAGCAGTCGCGTGCCCCGCCGCGCGTCGCCCCTTCCGGTGTCGAGGGCGAGGTTCTGTTCGCGCAGCACCAGCAGCAGCGCGCCGATCACGATCGCGAACATCCCCAGCGCGAGGACGGTGTGCGGCGGGCTCAGGATCTTGACATCGAGGCCATAGGCGTCGTGCCACCAGTTGTCGAGCGGCGCCGAGGTCAACATGGCCAGCGCCCCCCAGGCGCACACCCCGGCCCCCAAACGACCGCGAAATCCCAGGATGCGCACCGTACGGCCCTCCCGGTCCGCCGCTGCGCCGAAGGTCGAACGCAGAATCAGCCACGCGCCCATCAACCCGCCCAGCACGCC
>CAZYJB010000466.1:0-4340 GCA_964647675.1 uncultured Verrucomicrobiota bacterium
GCTGTTTCACCGCGGGCAGGGAAGCTGGGCGGCGGTGCCCGCCTTGGATGACAAGGGACGCAACTGGACCGCGGGCGAAGTGCGCGCGCTGGCCTTCGATGTCCGCGGACAGTTGTGGATCGCCACCCCCGCGGGCGTTGGTCGCCGAGAAGGCGATCGCTGGACGTTTTTTGAAGGGCGCGACGGCCTGCCCTATGCGGACTTCACCGGCATGGCTGCGGATCCGTCGGGAGCGATGTGGTTGGGCACGCGTAAAGGGGCGATCCGTTTCGACGGCGCGTCCTGGGCTTACCGGCAGGGACCTCGCTGGCTCCCGGGCGACGACGTTCGCGCCCTGTCGGTGGCTGCCGGCGGCACGGTGTGGATGGCATCACCGGAGGGCGTGGGCGCCATCGAACGACGTCCCATGACGCTCGCCGCGAAGGCGGCGCATTATGAGGACGAGATCGCGAAATACATCCTCCGCACCGAGTACGGGTACCTCTCCGAGGTCGGCCTCGGAGCGCCCGGGGACCGCTCGAAGATAAGCTATTCCGACAGTGACAACGACGGGCTGTGGTCCGCGATGTACGGCGCGGGCGAGTGCTTCGCCTTCGCGGCCACGAAGCGCCCCGAGTTCCAGCAGCGGGCGAAGAAGGTCTTCGAGGCCCTGCGCTTCCTGCAGAAGGTGACCCAGGGGGGATCGAACAGTCCTCCAAAAGGTTACGTCGCGCGCACCATCCGGCCGGTCGAATGGCCGGATCCGAACGTAGGACGGCTCGAGGCGGACCGCCGCGATCGCGCCGAGGGCGATCGTCTCTGGAAAGTTTACGAGCCGCGCTGGCCGAAGAGTGCGGACGGCAAGTGGTACTGGAAGAGCGACACGAGCTCGGACGAGCTCGACGGCCACTATTTCTTCTACGCGCGATACTTCGATCTCGTAGCGGACGACGCGGAGAAGGAACGCGTGCGCGAGGTGGTACGCGACCTCACGGACCACCTGGTCTCGCACGGATTCAGTCTCGTCGACCATGACGGCCAGCCGACCCGCTGGGGCGTGTTCGGCCCCGATTACCTGAACCGCGATCCCAACTGGTGGGTCGAACGCGGGCTCAACTCACTGAGCATGCTGAGCTACCTCACCGTTGCCGCGCACATCACCGGTGACGACAAGTACGCCGAGACCGCGCGCGACCTCATCGAGAACCACGGCTACGCCGTCAACGTGCAGAACCCGAAGACGCAGTCGGGCCCGGCCTCGGGCAACCACAGCGACGACGAGATGGCCTTCATGTGCTTCTACAACCTGATGGCCTACACGAAGGAGACGATCTGGAAGGAGAAATGGCTCTACGCGTTCTACGCCTATGCCGCGCTGGAATTGCCGGAGATGAACCCGTTCTTCAACTATGCCTACGCTGCGTTCGGCCGCGGACGCACCTACTCCAACCCGTGGGGCGATCACTCGCTCGAGCCCTGGGCCGGCTGGTCCGAGGATTCCCTGGAAACGCTGCGCCAGTTCCCGCTCGATCGCGCGAACTGGCCGCACCAGAACTCCCATCGCATCGACTTGATCGCGCTCCCACCGCAGCAGGCAGTCGACCTCTACGAACCCCGCACCGCGGGACGCGGGTATCGCGTCAACGGCAAGGTCCTGCCGGTCTCAGAGCGGCATTTCAATCATTGGAACACGGATCCCTGGCGCCTTGATTACGGGGGTGATGGCCGCGAACTGGCGAGCGGCACGGTGTTCCTGCTGCCCTACTACATGGGCCTCCACCACGGCTTCATCGCGCCGCCCGCGCCGACGCCGCCGCGCTGACCCGGTCGGAATCTCCCGGCAAGCGGGCTCAGCGTTTGATGCTGTTGTACGTGAACTCGAGCCAGCGGCTGGCATTGATGAACCCGGAACCCCAGTCCTTCCAGCGCTCCGGCACGCCGACCGCCTTCACGTCATCCAGCGACTTGCCGTCCGCGATGGCCTTCTTCACCAGCGCCACGGTTTCGGCGATCATGGTGCGGTATGTCTCGAGATCGGCTTTCGTGGCGAGTTCACCGTGGCCGGGAATGATGCGCGCTTCGGCCGGCAGCAGCGCGAGGGTGGCCTCGATGTTCTTCAGCAGCCCCTCGACGTCACCCCCGCTACCGAGGTCGACGAAGGGAAATCGCTTGTTGAAGAACAGATCGCCGAGGTGCGCCACGCCCGACTTCGTGAAATAGACCACCGTATCGCCGTCGGTATGGCCGCGGCCAAGATGGATCAGCCGGATCTCTTCGCCGTTGAAATGGACGGCCATCGACTCGTCGTAGGTGAGGACGGGCAGCGCGGAGGCGGGAGTGCCCTCCCTGCCGACGAGGCGCTTCCGCACGTTGGCATGCGCGACGATGGGAGCCTTCGCGCCGAAATGCGCGTTGCCACCCGTGTGATCGCCGTGCCAGTGCGTGTTCAGCACGAATTTGAGCGATCCTTTGTCGAGGGCGGCCAGCGCCTTTTCGATGCGCTCCGCCAGCGGCGCGAACTGATTGTCCACGATCAACAGGCCGTCCGGTCCCGCGGAGACGCCGACGTTTCCGCCCGCGCCTTCGAGCATGTGGATCGGCCCGGCGACGGCCTTGGCTTTGACCACCACATTGGCGAAGTCCGGCTGGGCGGCGGCGAGCCCGGGAAACAGGGCGAGGGCCGCGCCGCAGGCCATGCCGAGGCCCCGATGAGTGATCCGGCTCATGGTAGACATAAGCGAACCATGATTGCGCGGGCCCGCGCCTGACAACCCCGAATCATGGTCGCTTGCACCGGCGCCGTTCGCTGCCAACCTGCCGACGCCGCCAACAGCCCCGTTCCCGAGGATGAACCACGCGCAACACCCCACCCATCCGCTGCCTCCCTCCGCCAACCCCGGCTGGCTCACCCGCCTCGAACGTCTCGGCAACCGGCTCCCCGATCCGCCCCTTCTCTTCGCGATCCTGTGCGCGATCATCATCGTCGTGTCGGCCTTCTGCGACGCGAGCGGATGGTCGGTGCAACCGTTGCGTCCGCAGCTCGTGGCCCCCGGTGCGGATTCGGCGCCGGGCGCCGCGCCACGCCTCGAGGTGGTTCCTGCCGGCGATCCAATCCAGGCCCGCAGTCTCGCCACGGTCGAAGGCGTTTATTGGATGCTCTCGTCGATGCTGCGAAACTTCACCGGACTACCCGCGCTGGGACTCATCTTCGTGGCCATGCTCGGCATCGGCGCGGCCGAGAAACTCGGCTTCTTCACCGCGGCGATGCGCGGTCTGGCGCTGCTGACGCCGCGCCACTTCCTGACCCCGGCGATCGTCTTCATCGGCACCAACTCCTCCGTGGCCAGTGACGCCGGCTACATCGTCCTGCCGCCGCTCGCCGCCGCGCTGTTCCATGCCGTCGGCAGACCCCCGCTCGCGGGGCTGGCCGCGGCCTTCGCCGGCGTGGCGGGCGGATTCGGCGCCGGCTGCTTCCCAACCGGCGGCGACGGCGCCCTCGCGGGCTTCGCCCAGGATGCCGCCCACGTGCTCGACACCACCTACTCGGTCAACATCCTGCACAACTACTACTTCAAGGCCGGGTCCGTGGTAATCATCACGCTGGCGGGGTGGTGGGTCACCGACCGCTGGGTCGAACCGCGCCTGCGCGCCACCGCGGACGAGGCCTCCGGGAAGGCACCCCCGACTGACGATGCCTCCCTGCGGCTCTCGCCGCTCGAGCGGCGCGGACTGCGCGCCGCGGTCGGCGCCATGGCCGCCACGCTGGGAACTTTCGCCGCCCTCGTCCTCATCCCCGGCATGCCGCTCCACGGCCCGGGACTTCCTTCGCTGCCCGACGGCCGGGTCGTCGTGCACCACGCGGTGACCATTCAATCCACCCCACCACCGGGAGCCGCGACGACCGCCGTCCCTCCCCACGATCTGCTGGCGCGGGAACCGTTCGCAGTCACCGAAGCCCCCGTGCGCGGGCGCCTCGTCGAGGGCGTCGGGCCCCGCTGGTCGCATGTCGTGGTGCCGGTCATCTTCCTCACCTTCCTCATCCCCGGCATCGTGTACGGCCTCGTGACCGGCTCGCTCCGCACCCAGCGCGACCTTGTCGAAGCGCTGCATTCCGGCGTGCGCGCGATCGCCCCCGTGCTGGTCATCGCGTTTTTCATGGGCCAGTTCGTCAACTACTTCGCCTACACGCGCCTCGACCGCATGCTCGCCTACTCGGGCGGCGCCGCGCTGGCGCAGGCCGATCTCCCGCCGCTCCTCCTCCTCGTGCTGTTCATCGGAATGGTCGTGGCCGGCGACTTCGCCATCAGCGGCATGCTCAGCAAGTACGGCGTCCTCGCGCCCATCTTTATTCCCATGTTCAT
>CAZYJB010000467.1:0-4340 GCA_964647675.1 uncultured Verrucomicrobiota bacterium
AGGCGCAGGTAGACCGGATGTCCGGATTCGACGCCCGAGGCGGGGCGAATCTCGAGGCGGGCGCGCATGATGGTGAAGGACTTTTCGTTGGGCACATTGGTGCGCGTGCCGGTGAACCGGACCTGCACATCGAGGGCGCGCCGCACGCCTTCCTGCACGACCATCTCGCCCCATCGCGAAACCGCGGGTGCGCCCATGAAGATGCTGCCGGTCACCTCGTCATGGAGTCGATTCACCTCCTGCACCTTGGACTCCGGCCATTTGCCCTGCATGAGTTCGAGGTCGGTGGACAGTTTGGAGACCTGCTGGGTCAGCATGGCCGATTGCTGCTGCGCGTGGCGCAGGCGTTCGAGCCCCCACCAGACCAGGTAGACGGCGCCGCCGATGATGAGCGGCAGCAGCACGCGCTCCACCACGTTGCGCCAGGTGCGTGACCGCGCCTTCGCCTTCGCTTTGCCCGGCACCGCCGGAGCGTCGGGCGTTACCGGGGGGATTCCCTCGCCCGCCGTATCGCCGACCGGGGCGGAGGACTTGGGCGCGGCGTGGTTCGCTAGAGTGAGACCCGTCATTGGATGTACCCCTCCATGGCAAAACTGCGGTCGGCGAGGCGTGACGGTGACGAGCGGGCCGAGTTCGTCCGCCCTCGGGACGACCAGTTGGCTAGCGAGCCGATGCTGGGCACCGTCACCGTTTTCACGACCGAGTTGGTGGACGCATTGCGCGCGGGGGCACCGCGCCCGGTCGGGTTGGCGTGGAACGGCCCGTTCTGGAGCCGTTCGCCGAGGGTCACCACGCCGTTCGAGAGCACGAGCGACGCCTCGCTGTTGGTCATCGACTGGATCGTGCCACCGACGACGAAGTCCCAGTGCTTCTGGTGGAGGCGCACCTCCAGATTGGTCAGCAGCAGCTCGGGCGGCGTGGCCTCGGCGAGGTAGGCCATCAACCAGACCCCGGCCGGTTCCGGGCGATCCTCCAGCACGACGCGCGACATCTGCTCCTTCCGCGCGAGCACAGCGTACTGCGCCTGACGGGTGGTCAGGGTGTCCTGCAATTCGGTGATGCGTCGCTTCAGTTCCGCGACGCTCGACTTCTCGCGGTGGATGAGGATCTCGCTGGTCACCAGCCACGCCACGCCGGCGGTGACCAGGAGCAGCGAGATCATCGCGGTCATGCGGAAGAGGATCTTCCGCTGCGGCTCTTGCCGCTGTTCGCGCGTGAGCAGGTTGGGCACCTCCTGAATGCTCCGCAGCGCCGCCTGCTCGGCCCAGTAGAACTCGCGCATGGGCTCCGGCGCGATGCGAACCGGGACCTGAATATGCCCCTGAAGCTCTTCCTGGCGCGGAACCAAACCCTGGCCCAGCAGCCAGACGCTGCCCACCGTCACGCCGAACTGCTGCGACACGTAGAGCACCGTGCGGTTGAGGTCGACGCCCAGTCCGGCGCCCGCCTCGGGACGGGTGGCATCCAACGCCCGGCACATGAGCAACTGACCATCCGAACGCGCCACCACCACGGTGATCATGCCCGCCATCTCCGCCACCACCACGCCGGTGTCGTTGGACTTGAGGCGCAGTCCAACGATCTGCTCCTGGAGGATCGGGGAAACGGGATGAACGGCGAGCAGTCGAAGGCCCGCCTCGACCGCGCCCGCCGATAGCTCCTCGATGAGCTTCTGCGGGAAGAGGTGGACCATCACCGCCTGCGCATTCTTGGTCGGCAGCGAAGTCTGGTAGCTCCAGGCGGGCTCGCCGTCGAAGACCTTGAGCTTGGCGACCTGCCGCTTGACGAGGCCCGCCAGCGCGGGGCCCTTGGCCGGCGGCGTCTCCACCAATTGATGCGTCAGCCGCGTGTGCGCAACGACCAGGGACACCGCCGTGCCCGGAAAGTCGGTGCGGACGGCGGCCTCCTTCAACAACCGGCCGACCTCGACCGCGTCTTCGGTGACCTTGGGACAGATCCACGTGCCGGTGACCCGTCCCTTGTGGACCCCCATGGCCTCCAAGCGACCGTGCACCCAGCTGACACTCAGGAGCGAGAGGCCCCGAGCGAACCGCGCCGAGGCCAGCGCGGGACGCTCCGGTTCCGTGTTCATCGAGGGCGGCGGCTCGGGTGCCGATGGGCCCTCGGTTTTAAGCTGCGGGATCTTGAAGATCAGCATGGCAGGATGCGGATGCGAACCGGGCCCCGGCTAGGGGCGGTAGGTCAGATTCGTGGTCGCGAGCGACAGCGCGTCCTGCGCGGTGGCCAGTGCCGCGTAGGTCGGATCCGAGTGCGCGGGCCGGCCGGCCGTGGACCACGCCAGAAAGGCCACCATGTAATTGCTCATGGCATTCACGACCACCGGTGGCGTGGCGATTGGCGATCCGAGCGCGGCGCCGTTGGTGGGCGATGCCACGAAGAGATCGTGCGCGCCCTGAAGGTCGAGGCCGGTGGCCATCCGCATGCCGCGGCCGAGGAACAGCTGACCGCGCCATGCGTCGCGTTCGTAGACGAAGGACTGCTCGTGCTGGATGACCTGGGTCGCCTGTAGCGTGTTGGCGGTTCCGGTGTGGCTGTGCAGCCCCAGGCGCGTGCCCTTGATGAAGCTCGCCACAAAACTCGGCGAGGTCGGCAGCGTGTTCGTGACCGAGTCGTTGATCGTGTAACGGCCACGGTTGGTCGTGCCGACCGTGTAGGTGTCGTAGTTCAGGATCACGGGCGCGAACAGGTTGCCGAACCCGACGCGTTCGACGCGCAGGTCCGCGGCCCGTCCCTGCCACGAGGTCCAACTGGCCGGCTTGGCGCCGTCGGCCAGGTTCCAGAGCTCGACGAAGTTGGTGTGACTGGAGGCGAAGCCGCTCACCAGCCCGGACGGCAGAGGCTCGCCGACGCTCGAGATGAACAGCGCTCCAAGGACCTCCCCGGCATTGGTCGACACGCCCGAAGTTGTCTGCACAAACGGGATGGGAATGGCATTGGTGACCGAAGGATCGATCAGATACACGCGCGCATTGTGGCGCGGGTTGGTCGCCACATCCGTTTCCTGCCAGCCGAGTTCCACAGCGAGATTGGAGGCGATGGTCGTGTGGTCCGGGATGTGCTGGAACCGCATGATATGCCCGCGCAGCCCCTGCGAGAGGGCCTCCAGAGCGCGCGATTCCCGCTCGCGTGCGACCCGGTCATAGCTCTCGATGACGGCCGGCATGAGCGCCAGCCCGAGGATGGTGGCCACGGCCATCAGCCCGATCAGTTCGATCATGCTGAAGCCGCGAAACCCTGCGCTCTTCCGTGTGGAGATGGTCGTCTTCATGATGGGAGGAGGTTGGGGTTAGTCGCCGTTGATGAGATTGTTGGCGAACTGGTTCAGGCGCACCTGGCAGTCCTTGAGCACCTGATAGGTCGGCACCTGTTGTCCGCTCGCGCTGCCGCCCGTGCTGAAGGCAGGCAGTGCTGCACCGCTCCCGCTCGACCACACTCCGTAGCTGTAGAGATAGGTGAACAGCTCCTCGACGACCGCCTGGGGAGTGGCCCCGTAACGCGCGTCCGACGGGGTCGCCGCGCTGCGGAATTGCTCCACCAGCGCTCCGAATCCCGACATGGGCGGTCGCGGACCATAGTTCATATATCGGCTCCATTGGCCGTTCTCGAAGACGTAGCTGAGGTCCTCCCGGAGAAACTCGCGCGCCTGAAGGCTGCCATCCGCGTAGTGGAGGTTGATTGTGCTCGAGGCGATGAACCACGCCTCGACCCGGCTGCCTGGCGGGATGATGACGAAGTCACCCGTCAGGCTTCCGCCCGACGAACCACCGCCCGAACTCGACGAGCCTCCCGAGGTTTCGCCGCCGGAGGACGCACTTCCTCCGCCTCCGCCACCGGAGCTTCCCTCCGAAGACGAGGACTCGTCGCCACCGGATTCGCCGCCCGAACCCCCATCGCCTCCACCCGACGTGTCGCCCCCGCTCCCGGCGGATCCATCGCCGCCCGTGGAACCATCTCCCCCGGAGGTGCCCCCCTCGTCGCCTCCGCAGTCCGTGGTGCAACCCTGGTCATCGCCGCCTTCCTCCTCCTCGGAAGGAGGAGGCACATAGTTGCGAACGGCCTCCCCGTACTCGATGACCGCATCCACTCCCGAACCACCAAAGGCGCTGCCGCTGGAGGAGAGGAACCCGCTCAGTCCTTCCGTGGTCGGATCGATGGAATGCCCGGTCGAATCATAGAAGCCGGTCCCGGCCTTGATATAGTAGTCATCGACCGTTCCGCTATAGGTCGCTTCGACCCAGGCGATGAATTCGACCGGGTCCCGCGGGTCTTTGATGTCTCCCGGATAGTCGTCGATCTTGAACGCGATCGTGGTGGAGGGC
>CAZYJB010000468.1:0-4331 GCA_964647675.1 uncultured Verrucomicrobiota bacterium
GGCACGCCTCACTCGCTCCACCGCGGCGCCCGCAGGAATCCACCCGTTCTCGTCGCCCAGACAGAGCGCGGTCAGCCCGAATCCGGTGGCCGCAATGCTGGCCACGCGGCGGGACTCCGGTTCGCCGTCCGCCAACCGGCGGTCGAGGACCTGGCCCGAGTCGGGATGCGCCGCTTCCAGGAAATACCGGAACGAGGCACGAACCAGATCATCGAGGAAGGCCTCGTCGGCCGCGGAGAGACGGGGGGAGCGGGCGGTGGTTCGCCACGGGACGCAGCCCGCCCCCAAAACCAGCGCGGAGCCTGCCAGAAACGCGCGCCGGGTGAGGTTCATGGCGCCCGCTTACTCGGGCCGCACGGTGCGCACTGCGGCGATGAATGCCGCAGCCCGGCGCGTGAGCTCGGGCCAGTTGAGATCGCGCAGAATCTCCGAGGAAACCAGCGACGAACCCGCGCCGAGCGCCGCGCAGCCGGCGTTGAGAAAATCCACCACGTTGCTGAGGTCCACACCGCCCGTGGGCACCAGCCGCAGGTGCGGCAGCGGCGCGCGCACCGCCTTGACGAAGGCGGGCCCGAGGCTGTCCGCCGGAAACAGCTTCACAAAATCGCTGCCCGCCTCGTAGGCGAGCTGAGCCTCGGTCGGCGTGAAGGCACCGAGCATGACCGGGACGTCGGCGGCGTGGCAAAGCGGCACCATGCCCGTGCGCAAAATGGGACTGACCACGAACTCCGCCCCGGCGTCGAGCGCGCCGCGGCAGGTGATGTTTTCCAGCACCGTCCCCACGCCGATCATGGCCCGTGCGCCGAGCGCGGCCCGCGCATCGCGGATGGCATTGAGTGCATCGGGGGTGGTGGTGGTGATCTCGATGGCGGTCACCCCGCCCGCGACCAGCGCCTCGCTGAGCGGCACCACGAGGTCCCGCCGCGGCGCACGCACGACCGCGATGATGGAGGCCCGCGTGAGCCGCTGCACCCGTTCCTGTCGCTTGTTCATACCTTCACCTTCGTGGCCTCGTGATGGTGCGGCGTCAGGCCGGCCGCCCGGCGGCGCATGTGCCATCGCGCCGGTAGGCCTCGGCGAGCAGGGACACCGGATGCGCGACGCGCACCGGCACGCCTGCGTCGCGGCATCCGTTGATCAACTGCAGGAGGCAGCCCGGGTTGCCCGTGGCCACCGTGCCCACTTTTGTCGATCGGATGTGGCCCACCTTGCGGTCGAGCAGTTGCCCAGCCATCTCGGGTTGGGTGAGATTGTAGATGCCCGCGCTGCCGCAACACCAGCTCGACTCCGGCAGCTCCACCAGTTCCACGCCCGGAATTGCGCGCAGCACCTGGCGCGGCTGGCTGACCACTTTCTGGCCGTGGCTGAGGTGGCAGGACTCGTGGTAAGTCACCCGCTGCGCGGGCGGCTCGGGCGCCTCCGGTCTCCGGATGCCCAGACTCACGAGGTACTCGTGGATATCCTTCACGCGCGCATCCCAGAGATGCGCGCGTGCGGCATAGGCGGGGTCGTCCGCGAGGAGCTTGGCGTAATGCTTGAGGTGCGAACCGCATCCGCCCGCGTTGGTGATGATGGCGTCGAACGACTCCGGCGGCAGTAGGTCGATCATGCGCCGCGCAAGCTGCTGCGCGAGGGTCCACTCCCCGTTGTGCGCGTGCAGCGAACCGCAACAGGGCTGGTCGGGCGGCGTGTGCACCTCGCACCCGTTGCGCACCAGCACCTCGGCCGTGTCGAGATTCACGTCGCTGAACAGCAGATCCTGCGCGCAGCCGGTCAGCAGCGCCACCCGCGCCCGGCGCTCGCCCTGCGCCGGGATCACGCGCGCGAGGAGTTCGTTCGAGAACTTGCGGCGCACCGGCGGGGTCATCGCCTCCAGTTCGCGCAACCGCTTCGGCAGAAGCCTCAGGACGCCGCTCCCGCGTATGAGCGCCTGGACGCCGAGTTCCTGGTAGAGCCGCATCGCACGGCCCACAGCGGTGAGCCGCGGATGCTCCATGAACAGCCACTTCACCGTGAAGCCGCGGATCACCGAGCGCTTCGTCGAGTCGAGCACACCCGTCTGCTCCACCTCGGCACGCGCGTGCTCGAACAATTCGGCATAGTTGACGCCCGCCGGACAGGACGTCATGCAGGCCAGGCACCCCAGGCAGTAATACATCTCCTCGCCAAAGGTGCGCGTCGCCTCGAGTTCGCCGTCGGCGATCGCACGCATCAACGCGATGCGCCCGCGCGGACTATGTCGCTCCAGCTTGGTCGCGTCGTAGGTCGGGCAGGTCGGCAGACACATGCCACAGTGCATGCATTGCTGCACCACCGAGTAATCGAGCGACCGAAGGTGGGAAGGCCGCCCGGAGTGCACCGGGCTCGAGGGGTTCATGGCAGCTGTCCTGGTGAAATGACGAGGCGCAGCACGCCACGACGGTGATCCTCCGTATCGATGCGCACGAGCACTCCCTTTGGCACGGGCAGCATGTCGGTCTTTGCGCCACCGAGCAGCGCCCGAAGGTGCGCTCCCATGGACGGCTCGTGCCCCACCAGCAGCGCCGTCGCCGTGCGCGGCAACCGGGCCAGCCAGCGTCTGAAGGCCGCCTCGCCCGTGCTGTTCGTCAGCGCCCGCACCTTGCGCAACGCGGGGCGCGCGCGCGCAGGTAGACGGGACAACAGCTCCTCGGCCGTCTCCACCGCCCGCACCAGGGGACTCGAGAAGGCGAGGTCAAAGCAAACGCCGGTGTCCCGCAGGAAGCGTCCCACCCGCCGCGCATCGCGACGCCCCTTCCCCGTCAGGCGGCGCTTCGCGTCCACCGCGGACTCGCCGGCCTCGGCATGCCTCAGGAAATAAAGCTTCACGTTCCCCTCCCTCGGCACCGTCGGACATGTCGGGACCTAGGACACATCGTCGGGGTCTCCGAAAACGGACCGCAACTTCACGAGCAGCCATCCGATGGTGCCGAGCACCGCCACCGCGAGCAACGCGCCGATGAACGTGTCCCACCGTTTCGTGTCGGGCATGCGCACCACCGCCAGCACGAATCCCGCCACCAGCACCGCGCCCATGAGCCACAGGCCCAGGGTGACCTGGCGGCGAAGCCCGCGGTCCTCACGGCCTTCCCGCGAGGAGCGCGCCAGACGCCAAACACCACGCGCCAGCCACCACCCGCCCGCCACTCCTGCCGCGGTGCTGAGCCAGGCCACGGGCCCGAAATGCAGCACCAGCGCGGGATTCACCTGGCGCACCGACCCGAGCAGCGCGGCCAGGCTGCCCAGCGCGATCGCCGCACACACCGGCGCCACCACGGCCCACAGGTCGGGCTGTGGTGCTCCGGCAGGACGCGGACCGCCTCCGGAATCGGAGGTCGGGTGAAGGATTCGGCTCACGGGTCGAAAACCTTGCCGGGGTTGAGAATGCCGTTCGGATCGAGCGCGCGGCGGAGTTCGCGCATGACGCGCATCGAGGCGTCTCCGGCGAACTTCGGCAAGAACTCCTTCTTGGCCACGCCGATCCCGTGTTCGCCGGTAATGGTGCCCCCCAGCCGGATCGCCTCGTCGAAGATCTCGCGGAACGCCTCGTGCACGCGCGCCATCTCCTCGTGGTTGCGTTCGTCGGTCAGGAAGGTGGGATGCAGATTCCCGTCGCCCATGTGACCGAAGGTGCCGATGCGCAACCGATGCTTGCGCGCCACCTCGGCCACGAAGCGGATCATGCGCGCCAGTTCACTGCGCGGCACCGTCGCATCCTCGAGGATTGTGGTGGGCGCCACGCGGGCGAGCGCCGAAAAGGCGGACCGCCTCGCGGTCGCGAGGCGCGTGGCCTCCGCGTCGTCCTTCGCCACCCGCACCTCGAGGGCGCCGTTCTGGCGTGCGAGCGACTCCATCTGCGCCGCCTCCTCCGCCACCGCGGCCGGATGCCCGTCGGTCTCCATCAGCAACAGCGCCTCGCAATCCAGCGGCAACCCCACCTTCGCGAAATCCTCGACGCAGGCGATCGTCGTGCGGTCCAAAAACTCCAGCGTGCAGGGAATGATCTTCGCCGCGATGATGTCCGAGACGGTCTGCGCCGCGCGATCCATCTGGTCGAAGGTGGCGACCATGGTCTTCTTGGCCGCCGGCTTGGGCAGCAACCGCAGCAGCACGCGCGTGATGACGCCGAGGGTGCCCTCCGAGCCGATGAAGAGATCGCGCAGCGAATAGCCCGCCACGTCTTTCACACACTTGTTCCCGGTCCAGAGCACTTCGCCGTCCGGCAGCACCACCTCCAGGCCCATCACGTAGTTGCGCGTGATGCCGTACTTGAGTCCGCGCAGCCCGCCCGAGTTCTCCGCCACGTTGCCGCC
>CAZYJB010000469.1:0-4330 GCA_964647675.1 uncultured Verrucomicrobiota bacterium
TGCGCGACGTCACCCGCCGCGTCCGCCTTCGCTTTGAACTCCACTCCGAGCATCACCGGCGCGCCTCCCCGCGTCCCGCGACCACGCTCCACGCTCTTCAGGCGCGGCAGATCCTCCAGCTCCTGCAACCGAGGGACCGGAACGGCGCCCACATCGAACGCCAGGATGGATTCGGGAACCGGGGCGTCGGCGGGCGCGGGAGCATTCGCCGACGGCGTACCAGCCGAGCCCAGACCGCCAGCCACGCCGGCGGACGCCGCCGGGACGCTGGCCGACTCCAGGAGATCCAAGGCGGCGCGTCCCGCCAATCTCCCGGGCCGCGGCGGGCGGGAGTTGGAAATACTCAGGCCGAAATCTTCGGGGGTCTTCGCGGGCTTCTCCGCCAGCCGGTCCATCAATGGGCCAGCGTCCCGGAGCCGCACGGTCGTGCCTGCCCGGTCGGCGTCGCGCGCGCTCGGCTCTGAAGCGATGGGAGCCAGACTCTTCTCAAAACGTGCCAGGCTTTGGGGCAATGCAGGCGCCTGCGCGGCGAAGGACCGGCGCAGCCTCACTTCGCTTTCCAGGTCACGCCCGGCGAGCGTTGTTACTTCCGTCGAATCGTCCTCCAACTGCCACGTCATCCAACCCAGCGCCATAACCAGGGCCGCAGCCGCGGCAAGAAAGGCATAGGAAATCCGCCGCGGGAACGGGATGGGCTGCGGCTGGAGCGGGC
Source organism: uncultured Verrucomicrobiota bacterium (assembly GCA_964647675.1). Taxonomy (GTDB): domain Bacteria; phylum Verrucomicrobiota; class Verrucomicrobiia; order Limisphaerales; family CAIMTB01; genus CAIMTB01. The sequence continues at coordinate 713 of CAZYJB010000469.1, forward strand.
CCGCCGGCCCCGATGAATTCGTCCCGCCAGCGGCCTTCGGAGCACGCGGATCGCCCGCCGCCGGATGGGTCCCGCGCCGCAATTGCGCGAGCAGCATCTCCCGGCGCGCCTCGGACATCCGCAGGCCTACCGGCACCTCGCTGGCCGGCGACGCCGGCTGTCCGACGGCATCGCGCACGAGCCCGAGGGATTCCTCCAAGCGGAGCTTCCACGCTTGCAGGGCAGGATCCTGCGCAATGGCGGTCTCCACGCGCAGGACCTCCTCCGGCGGCAACTCGCCCAGGACCAGGGCGGTCACTCGGACCTCCCAGTCTTCGCGTGTTGGTCTGCTGGTTTCGTCGTTCATGGCAGCAACCCCACTCTCAGCAGTTCTTCGGTCAGGGCTTTCAGCGCGTGGTGCAGCAGATAGCCGACGTGCCCCACGCCGAGGCCGGTGCGTTCGCTGATCTCGCGGTAGGAAAGGCCTTCGTCGAACTTCAGGTGCACGACCTGCCGGCTTCGCTCGTCCAGCCCCTCGAGTCCCAGCCGCACCAGGCCGATCCCCTCCCACCGCGCGAGGTGTTCATCAGGAAGCAATCCCAGGTCGGTCATGTCACTCCCCGACCCGGCCTCCTCCCCCCGTTCGACCGGCCACGCCACTTCACGGTCCGCCACGCGCCGCTGGCTGATGGCCAGGTTGTGGACCGTGCGATAAAGCCACGCCCTCGGCTCGGCGACGTTGGAGGTTTGCGCCTGCAGCCGCAGGAACGCTTCCTGCACGAGGTCTTCGGCCCGCGCGAGATCCCGCACCAGACGGAGGGCATACCGGAGAAGCGCGCCTTCGAGGGCCAGGAACAGAGATTCCAGGGTCTCCGCGGAGGTTCCCGACCGCCCGCCGCCCGCCTCCGGCTGCGTCTCCGCGCTCACGTCGATGCCTCCCGGGCGCGACGCCGCTCGGATCCTGCGTCCTGGTTCGGCGGTGGGTTCATGGTCGGTCACCTGTTACGACGCGGCAGGCACCGACTCCTTAGACGATTTCTGCGGGGGAATCCTCCGTCTGTGCGCCTGGCTCCGCCCGTCCGAAAAGACCAGCTCTCAAACCTTGCCCACGAACTCGGGTGCGATCGGCGCGCGCATCATGCGGACGAGGAGTGTGAGGTAGGACGCCCGGATACGCCTTACGTAGCCCGGCTGCGCTTCCTCCAGCAGGCGTCGCAACTCGGGCAGATTATAGAATGGGACCGTCAGTTGCGCGTGGTGCGCCTGATGATCGCTGAAGCCAAACGGCGCGAGCAGGTAGCGCTCAAAGAAATTGGTCTCCACGTCGATCGTGCTTTGCGGCGCGACCTTGAGATCGCCGAGCGGCGGCCCGGGAAAGAAATAGTTGTACCCGTGCTCGAGGAAGGTACGGATGCGGTCCAGTTGCAGCGCGATGACGAAGATGGGCGCCAGCCAGAAGGCGAAGTAGGTCCACCAATGGAACTGCCACGCGAGCAGTCCCCAGACCAGCCCTTGCGCGGCGGCCAGCGGGAGCAACTGGCTGGCCACGCCCGCGACTCCCGGTCGTTCCACCCCAACCAGCGCATGGGATCCCTCGAGATCGCCATCCCCGAGGAACTTGCGGCGCAGCTTGATGAAGATATCGACGTAGTTCCCCGTGAACAGCAGCCAGAACCGCGGGAATCCGGGGGGCGTCTTGATCAGAGGCCGGTAGATATAGCCGTCGATGTCGTCCTCGATACTTTGCGGGTACTTGTGATGCTCGAGGTGGGCGCGGCGATAGGTGAACAGGGAGACGCCGACCAGTGAGGCGCACGCCAGCCCCACCGCTTCGTTCAACCAGAGCACCGGCATCAGCGTCTTGTGGGTCGCCTCATGGGCCGCCAGCACCAACCGGTACTGCATGAACCCGACCACCACGAAGACCGCGACGCCCATCGGCCAGGACGGCGCGAGCCGCAAGGCGGCAAACGCCAAGACAATCAGCACGAACGTCGACCCGATGGCCGCCACGGGCGGCAGCCAGCACCGACGCTGTCGAAGGGCCGCGATGCGATTCCTGAGTTCAGCCTGGGATAACGCCATGTCTCGCGGCGTTCTTTTAGCACACGGCCCACTTCCTGGCGAGCCGCGGCTCGGACCGGCTTCCCATCGCGCTCAGTCCTCGAGCACCAACTGAACCGCATACACCGCCCCCGGGGACGCCTGGTCCACCGGCACCACCACCGACAAACGGTCGAAGTCCGCTAACACAGGCTCGCCCACCGGCATCCACGTCTCGGTTCCCGTCAGCGACCGGGTCACGACCTGGTACCGGCTGCCCACCTGGCTCCCCCACTCCAGAACCACCTCCCACTCCCCGCGCTCGTTCCGCTGCGCACGGGCACCGACCCGCACCCGGTCGATCACCCGCAACTCCAGCTCCGCCGGGTCCGAGTCGGATTTCCCGTCGTTCGCAACGAACTGCAGCGTGTCCACGCCCACAAAGCCGCCGTCCGCCTCATAATACCAGTCGTCCCCATCGCGCGAGAGGCTGCCCTGGGTCGGACCCCGCGTGATACGGATCCATACTTCATCGCCGTCGGGATCCTCGGCGGTGAATACCAGACGCACCGGGACTCCGGCCGTCAGGTGGATGGCGGACGGAAAGGCGACCGGACGGTCGTTCGCCGGTTGGACCATCAGCGTGACCCCGGCCACGGCCACGCCGCCCGCCCCGTCACGCACCGTGTACTCGAAGCGATCGGTGCCAATGAACTCCGAGCGCGGGGTGTAGATGAGATCAGGCGGGAATCCCTCCAGGGTCCCGTTGGTGACATCCTTGGTCACCTCGTACGTCAGAACGTCCTCGTCCGGGTCGGTGGCGGCGATGCTGAGGCTGACGCTGGTATCCTCGGTGACCGAAATCACCTGGGGCAGGACGACCGGGGGCCGGTTCACGGCCAGCACCGCGATGCGGATCTCGGATGAATCCGAATCCACCAACCCGTCGTTCGCGACGAACCGAAGCCGGTCCTGCCCCGAGAATCCCGGATTGGGGGTGTAAATGACGTTGGGCGGCTCCCCGGACAACGTCCCGTGCTCGGGGAGCTGGACGACTCGATACGTGAGTGAATTGACGTCGGGATCCTCGCCGGCGAACGGCACGCGGGCCGACTCGTTCCACCGCACGGCGAACTCCCCGCGCGTGGCCACCGGCCGGTCGTTCCTGGGCTCCACGGTGAACCAGACCACGATGATCAGCGGGATCATCCCTTCACGCACCACCGCGAATCGGATCGTGTCGTCCCCGGAAAAGTCCGGCTCCGGCATGTACCGGTACCGCGCGCCGTCGAAGTTCAAGGTGCCGCGAATGGGGCTTTCCACCAGAATCCATTCCGTCAGAGGCGGCAGGGTGGGCAACCCGTGAATGAAACCTGCCTGGTCCTCGACGCCGGAAGCCGTGGTTTCGAGCCAGATGACTTCGCCGATGGGAGGCGCGTCGAACTCCAGTTCGTCGGAATACGGACTCTCCGCGTCGAGGTCGTTCTCGGCCGTCACCGAGAAGAAGTACTTCTCCCCGTCGAGCGGAAGATTGATCTCCACCTGGTTCCGGAGCCCGACATTGGTCGAGAAGGGATACACCCGGCGCTCGAACCC
>CAZYJB010000470.1:0-4321 GCA_964647675.1 uncultured Verrucomicrobiota bacterium
CGTAGCAGTCGCCCACCGTGCCGACCGGCACTTCGAACTCAAGGCGGTCATAGACCAGGTAGGGGCGCGCGCGGCGCACGTCGTAGCTCACGCCCGAACCGCGCAGGTTCGGGCCGGTGAGACCGTAATCGATGGCGTTCGCCGCGGAGATGGAGCCGACGTCACGCGTGCGGTCGACCCAGATGCGGTTCCGGGTGAGCAACTGGTCCGACTCGCCGAGGGCCACCATGACCTCGTCGCAGAACGTACCCACGTCGTCGAGCCAGCGGGTCGGCAGGTCGCGGGTTTGCCCGCCCACGCGCGTGTAGCTGGTCGTGAACCGCGCGCCGGTGAGGCGTTCGGCGAGGTTGTAGACCTTCTCGCGCTCGGTGAACGTGTGCAGGAAGACGGTCAGCGCGCCGATGTCCATCGCGAACGCCCCGAGCCCGAGGAGATGCGACGAGATGCGCGCCAGCTCGCAGCAGATCACGCGGATGTACTGCCCGCGCTCGGGCAGTGTGAGGCCCATCAGCTTCTCCACCGCCAGCGCGTACGCAACGTTGTTGGCCAGCGGCGCCAGATAATCCAACCGGTCCGTGTACGGCACGAACTGGTTGTAGGTCATGTTCTCCGCGATCTTTTCGTCGCCGCGATGGAGGTAACCCACGTCGGGATCCGCGCGCGTGATGGTCTCGCCATCCAACTCGAGCAACACCCGCAGCACACCATGGGTGGAAGGATGCGACGGTCCCATGTTGAGGATCATGCGCCCGCCCTCGGCGGCCTCGAGGCTTCCCTCGGCGCCCGGCGCCGGTCCGCGGGCCGCAGGGTCCGCGAACTTGAACTCCTGCACCGGTGACTGCGGCTGGGACATCAGGAATGCCCTCCTTCCGCGGCCTTCGGCGCGCGCACGGGTTCGGAATCGTCCGGCACCCGCACGCGCGGCTCGCGATCCTGCGTGTCGGTACCGCCCGCCACCGTCACGAACGGACCGCCTTCCAGCGGCGCCGGGCGGGTGAAGGCCACCTCGGGCACCTCGCTCGATCGGCCGGCCAACGGGAAATCCTTGCGCAACGGGAAATACGGGTAGCCCTCCCACATGAGAATGCGCCGCAAATCGGGATGCCCGCGAAAGCGGATGCCGAGCATGTCGTAGGCCTCGCGCTCGTGCCAGTTGGCCGCCCGCCAGACGGTGCAGACGGAAGGCACCTCGGAGCGTTCCTCACCCACCGAGGTCTTGAGACGCAGGTGATGACCATGCTGAAACCCCGCCAGCTCGTAGACCACCGTCCAGCGCGGGTCATCGCCGTAGTTGTCCACCCCGCTGAGATCCACCAGATAGTCGAAACCGAAGTCCTTCTTCGCAACGGCGCAAACCTCGGTGATGCGATCGGACTCCGCCACCACCACGGTGACTTCGTCACGGAACACAGCCGGTGCGCTGCACACCCCGGGGAACCGGGCGGCCAGTTGCTGGGCGAGCTCGAGCGGGGTAGCCATTCCTGGGGTGGGGGACGGGGAGAAACGCGCTGCGGAGGATTCGCCAGGGTGCGTTGAGCTATTTGGCCACGGCGGCGGACGTGTCCACCGGTGCGGACTCGCCCGGCTTGCCCGTCTTCCTGAGCGCATGGGTGATGGTCAGATCGCCCACGACCGGCTGGCGCGAGACCTTCTTCTGCAGCTTGATCAGGGCATCGAGCAGCGCCTCGGGCCGGGGCGGACACCCGGCGACGTACACGTCCACAGGGATGATGTTGTCGACGCCTTGCAGCACGGCGTAACTGCGGTACATGCCCCCCGTCGACGCGCAGGCGCCCATCGCGATGACCCATTTGGGCTCCGCCATCTGCTCATAGATGCGACGCACCGCCGCCGCCATCTTGTAGGTCACGGTGCCCGCCACAATCATCACGTCCGATTGGCGCGGCGAAAACCGCATCACTTCGGCACCGAATCGCGAAATATCGAAGCGGCTCGCCCCGGCGGCCATCAGTTCGATGGCGCAGCAGGCCAGTCCCATCGGCATCGGCCAGAGTGAATTCTCGCGGAACCAAGCCAGCGCGGCATCCACACGCGTCAGGACAACGTCTCCTTCGACCTTGGAGTTATAGCCAAACTCGGTGGTGTGCATGGATCGGCAAACCGGTCGGAAAACGGCCGGCGCCAAAAACCTAGCAATGCGAAAGGGGCGAACAAGGCGGATTTGTGATTTTTTTCACAAGCTCTTCATCGGCGCACTGGTATCCGTCCGGCACACAACCGGTTACTTCGCTGCGCGCGAGGCGTCCAAATCCCTCATCGTCAGCCCGGGGCCCACGGGATTCCGGCCCCTTCGTTTCCTGCTCAGGGAAGGCACCCTGCCCCCGGCGCCCCACCCGACCTGCACCTCGGAGCTTTCCCGCTCATTCCGCCAGAAGCGCCTCCCATCGGTATCCGAGAATCCAATCCGCCAACCGCTTCACAGCCTCGGGCGGCACGCGACCTTCGAAAGGCAGCATCGGAATCGCCCCCACTTGCCGCCGCCACCCGTGCGCATCGGGGCGACGACCTTCAGCCAGGCATCCTACTCCAGCCCGCAGGCGCGACGCGCGCGCTTCAAAACCCCCGCCGCCACGGACCGCGCGCGGTCCGCGCCGTCGCGCAGGATGCCGTGCACGAAGTCCAGATTGGCCACCAGTTCGGCGCGTCGCGCGCGCTGGGCCGAGAAGTGGTTCCAATAGTGTTCGAAGAGCGTCTTCTTCAGGTCGCCATACCCGAATCCCCCGGCGCGCAGCCGGTCCTCGGTCTCCCGCGCGACTTCCGCCGGCGCCACCAGTTTGAGCAGGCGGATGGCATGGTTCTGATCGGCATCGGGCTTCGGTTCCTGGGGCGTACGGCTATCCATGACGATGGACATGATCTTCTTTCGCACCGCCTTCTCGTCGCCGAAGATCTCCACCGTGTTCCCGTAGCTCTTGCTCATCTTTTGTCCGTCCGTGCCGGGCACCACCGCAACGTCCTCGCGGATTTGCGGCTCGGGCAGCACGAAGGTCTGGCCGTAGGTCTCATTGAACTTGATGGCAACATCGCGCGTGACCTCGACGTGCTGCTTCTGGTCGCGCCCGACCGGCACGACGTTCGAATCGTAGATCAGGATGTCCGCCGCCATGAGCACGGGATACGCGAACAGGCCGTGATTGACCGCGATGCCGTGCGCGACCTTGTCCTTGTAGCTGTGACACCGCTCCAGCAGGCCCATCGGCGTCACCGTGCTCAACAGCCAGGCCAGCTCACAATGCTCCGGCACGTCCGATTGCCGGAACAACACCGCGCGCTTCGGATCGAGTCCGCACGCCAGGAAATCCAGGGCCACATCCAGCGTCAGCCGCCGCCGCGCCTCGGCGTCGAACAACGAGGTCATGGAGTGGTAATCCGCGATGAACAGGTACGCCTCCCCGCGCTCCTGCAGCTCGATGGCTGGGCGCATCATCCCGAAATAATTGCCCAGGTGCAGGACCCCCGAGGGCTGGATTCCCGACAGAATACGCATGCGCAAATGCTAGCAGGGACTCCCGGACCGCCGCCAGTCGGCGCTGATGGCTCCCTGCCCTGCGCCGCGCTAGCGCAACTCCGTGAGGCAGGCGTCGAGGATGTCGATCGCGCGGTCCATCTGCGCGCGCGTGATCGTGAGCGCCGGCGTGAGGGTGAGGATGCTGCCCATGCTGACCTTGAAGTTGAGTCCGCGGCTGAGCGCCGAATAGAGCACGCGCTCGGCCTCATCCGTCGCGCGCCGAATGCCGGTTGGGGTGCGGAAACCGAGTTCAACACCCATCACGAGACCGAGCCCACGCACGTCGACGATCAGCGGGTGGCGCGCCTGCAGCTGGCGCATCCGTTCGACGGCGTAGGCGCCCAGCTCGTCTGCATGCTCGACCAGTCGTTCGTCGCGGATCACCTGCAGGGTGGCCAGGCCGGCGGCGCAGGCGACCGGGTTCTTCTCGTGCGTGTAGTGGCCGAGGGCGCCGTGCGCGAAAGCACTGTTGAGGTCCTCGCGAGCCAACAGCGCGGCGAGCGGAAACACCGCGCCGCCCAGCCCCTTCCCCAGCACCACCATGTCCGGCACCACGCCGTAGTGTTCGAAGGCAAAGAATCGTCCCGTGCGCCCCAGGCCGATCGGGATCTCGTCGAGAATCAGCAGGGCGCCATGCCGGTCGCACGCGGCGCGGATGCGACGCCAATAGTCCGGGGGCGGGATGAACGGTGTGCAGCGGATCGTCTCGGCCACCACCGCCGCCACGTCGCCTTCGCGCGCGAGGATGTACTCCACGTAATCCGCACAGGCCAGGTAGCACGTGTGGCCGCA
>CAZYJB010000471.1:0-4319 GCA_964647675.1 uncultured Verrucomicrobiota bacterium
CGTAGAGCTCGAGGGTATCCGCACCGGTATTGCCGGACACAACCAGGCGGCCCGCAATCCCGGAAAGATCGCCGCCCGCGCCGCCCCCCGCCGAGGAACCCACCCGGATCGTGTTCGCCGAACCCACGCCGGTTTGAACCGTCGTGGCGACCGTCGCCAGCGTGCTGCGGACGTTGACGACATCCGAGCGGGTGCCGAGTTGGAGAGTGAGCGCTTCAATGCCCTGGTGCGTGATGCCGTTGGTGGCGGCGGCGCTGCCCGGCATATCGAGCCCCCAGATCCGGTCCCCGGCTAGGAATGCCGTTTCGGCGGCATCCGTGTCGAGGTCCTGAACAATCAGCGTGTCGGCCCCATCGCCACCTGTGACGATCAAGGGTCCGGCAATCTCGTTGAGGTTGGAAGTCGCCCCACCGGAGCCCACCGTGATCGCATCCGCGCCGGCGCCCGCGTCGACGCGCACGCTGCCACCGGACGGCGTCTGGCGGACGGCCACAGTGTCCACTCCACCACGTGCGTTTAGGTTCAACGTCACGCTGCCGCGCGCGACCTGGGCCTGCGCGAAACGGACGGACACGCCCCCCGATCGCGTGACGCGGAGGACATCGACATTCACCGAGTCGATGCTCTCCGTGACGACCTCGACCGCGAAGCTCTCGGCATTGTCGGTCCCGTTCACCTCGAGGGACTCCGCCGCCACGTCGTCTCCGAGATAGGCAAAAATGTTGGTCAGCGCGGAGGTGCCGAGGTCACTGACGCTGACCGAGTCAGAACCGCCACCGGCATGGAGATCGGCACGCTCGACGTTGATCGGCCGCAGCGTCACGCCTCCCGCGAGGACCTGGAACCCGTTCCCCGACGCGGGTGCGCCGAATTGGGTGATGTCCGGTCCGCTGGTCAGGGTCAACCGCACGCGATCGAAGAGGCCGCCACCACCATCCAACCTGGTGTCGACCCCGTCTCCCGCGGACCAGATGAGTACGTCGTCACCCGTGCCGCCGTCCATTTCGTCGATGCCGGTGCCGCCGTTGAGGAAGTCCTGGCCGGCGCCACCTGCGATGCGATCGTCCCCGCTGCCGCCCTGGAGTGTATCGTTCCCCGTGCCACCGGTGAGACTGTCGTTGTCGGGGCCACCATAGAGCGTTCCACCGGGGCCGCCCGCAACCAACAGGACGTCGTTCCCCACTCCGCCATCCATGGTCACTCCGCCGGTGCCGAGATAGATCAGGCTGTCCGCGCCTTCCCCACCCACCAACTGCGCGGGCACGGTCACGGAGTCGTCGATCTGGAGGGTGTCGTCACCGGTGCCACCATCCGCATAGATGCGGGTGACCCCGTAGTACTTCTGTTCGAACCCGAAGGCACTGACCTTGATGAAGGTCCCAGAGGCGTCCGATCCTTGTTCGACGTCGTAGTTCTCGTTGACCTCCCCGGCCAGGTCGGGGGAATTGCGCGCTCCGGCATTGGGACCCGTGTTGAGGCGCAGGGTGCCGTCGGAGAGGCGCGTCGCGAGGACCGGATCGGGCGGCGTCTGGGCGGCGCCGGGGGGCGAAATGGTGCCGATCTTGAACGTGACGGTTGCGCAGACATCGAAGAGCCCGACGTCGACGCAGGCGCGCACTCTCGCGTAGAGCCCATTTCCACTGATCTCGATCTCGGCCGAGACGCGGACCCCGATGCGGATGCCGGCAATCTTCAAACCGGCCGAGCCCTCGATGAAGAAGCGGAAGCGCGAGCTGCCGAGGGTGATGGAGGCATTCACCTCGAGGTAGGCCGGCCCGGCTGTGACGCGGAATCCGCCATACGCCGTGAACTCGAAGGTGCCATTCGGACGCAGGTAGCCATAGATGCCCACAGTCAGCGGACCAACCCTGAGCTGGAGCGGATCCGAGGCTGGGACATCGATGCTGAACCCTCCGGCCCCCGCGGAGATCTTGATCGTGCCGGAAGCGATGAAGCCGAGAATGTTCAAACGCCCGTTGATCACGCTCACGCGCAGGGTTTGGCGCGGGATAAGCGAACCGCCGACCGTTGCGTTGGACCCGGTGGTGTTGAGTTCGAGGATGAAGGTGCCGGAGATCTCGATGCCGCGGAATGGGATCATCGATGGTCCGGTGCTCAGGCTGAGCTGGGTGCGGAGCACGAGGCCGCTGGCAGAGATGATGGCGTCGGCGACGAACGACGCGCTGATGCCGAGCACGCGCAATCGCGCGTCGATGTGGACCCTGAGTCCAGTGCTGTCGACCTGGAAGACGAAGCTGCCCTGGACCGTGATGATGCTCAGCAGTTCGAGGCTTCCGGCAATTGCGAGGCGGACGTAGGGACCGGCGGGCAGATTGACGGAGAGCCCGGCAATCGTGGGAACGGCCTTGCCGGTGGTGTTGATCTCGAGGGTGAAGGTCCCGGTGAACTGGAATCCGCTGCCGCGGTAACCGGCGGAAGCCTGGATGTTGATACGCGCCGCGATGCCCGTGTTGCTGATGAGCAACGCGCCCTCCGCCTCCAGCGACAGCAGCGTCACGCCGCCGATGATGGCCTTCAGCGTGGCGTCGGCAGCGACCTCGATTCCGCCCGTTCCGATCTGGAGCGCGAAAGTTCCCTCGAGCCGGAAGCCCGTGTTGCCACCGACGATGAACTGCAAGTGCCCGTTGATGGACAGGCGGACGTAGGGTCCCGCGGCGAGACTGACGGTGACGTTCCCGATCTGATCGATCGCGACACCCGTGGTGTTCAACTCGAAGAGGAACGTGCCTCCGAAGCTGAAGCTCGAGGTCGATGCCGACGCACCGACACCGAGGGTCAGGAGGATCTTCGCGGCGATGCCGCCCTGCCCGATGAGCAACGCGCCCACCGCGTTCAGTCCGATGACCTTCTGATGGGCCACCCGCGCTTCGAGCATGGCGTTGGCGGCGATCATGAGGCCGCGGGTCCCAACCTCGATGTAGAAGCCGCCGTTGAGGAAAAAGCCGGTGCCACTCACCCCGAACCCGAGCAACCCGGTGGCCGCCACGCGCACATAGACGCCCGCCTCGAGTTCGGCGCCGGGCGTGCCCGGATCCAGGTCCACCGCCTGATTCGTCGTGTTAACCTCCAGACCGAGCGAGGCATCGAACTGGAATCCATTGCCATCGAGCACCGATCCGGCGCCGACATGCAGCAGCAGACGTCCCGCGATCGTGTAGGGCACGGTCGCTCCCACGCCGAGCTTCCTGATCTCCAGGTCACCCGACGCCTCGAGTTTGAGCAGCGTCACCGGAGTGTTCGGGCCACCGGCGTCGAAATCCACCAATGCCAGCAGGAGGCCATCGACGTGCACATCGAACCCGTCCGGACCTACGGCCAGCGACAGATTGCCCTCGATGCGGAAGCCGGCGACGCCGCCCAGGGTGAACTGCAAATATCCCGAAGCATCCAGGCGCACGCCCGACGAAATGGTCACTCCGGCCAGCGATCGCGGTGATCCGGCGGTGTTGATGTACAGGGCCAGACTGAGTGCCATCTCGAACCCGGTTCCGTCGATGCGATTCAGACCATCCTCACCCAGATCGGAGCCGCTCGGCGCGGTACCAAGGCTGATCTGGATGAACCCGACCAGGCCCTGGCTGTCGAGGCGGAGAGCGCCGCGCGCCGCGCCGTAGTTCGTGGTGCCGGAAGCCGCGACGACTTCCGCCCGGATCTCGAATGCCGTGGGAGAAAGGGTGAATTCGAAGCGACCGCGCAGGCTGAACGGATCGCCGCCGCTGAGGGAGAAAGCCAGTTCGCCGCCCGCTGCGAGATGCAGCGTCTCGGGCGCGAGTGCGACGGTGATGGCCTGCAACGAACGCGCGCCCGTGCTGGTGTCGAAGGTGAAGGTCTGGATGCTCTTCTGCGCGCTCGACGTGTTGAACTCGAGCAGGAACGAGGCGGTCAGGTTGAATCCCAGCGGCGAGTCCGGCACGAGTTCGTTCGGCGTTCCCGCCTGCAGTCCCAGCTCGGCGCGCCCGTACACACCCTCCTGATCGATGGCGAAGGAAGCGGAGCCGCTCAGTTGGAACAGCGGCGTGGTGGAACCAGGGAAGAAGATCGCCGTCCCAATCGCCGCCTGCACCTCCAGCTTCACCGTGCTCACGGACAGCCGGAAGCGCCCGGTGAGGGTGATGGCGTCGAGCAACTCGAGATCGCCGGCGGCACCAATCGTGAAATGCGGCGCGTAGGCAGAGGCCGTATCCTCCACCAAAAGCGGCGAGTTCACGTTGGCCGGATCGTAGGCCTCGTTCACCTTGGGAGCCCGGCCGAAGACGCGCACGGAATCCATCTGCACGACCGATCGCAGGAAGCTCGGC
>CAZYJB010000472.1:0-3382 GCA_964647675.1 uncultured Verrucomicrobiota bacterium
CGTACGCCGCCACGCGCACCGTCGACCCCGCCTCGCGCTGGTGTTCCAGGAAGTCGGCGGGTGAATGCCGACCCTCCCCGCCCGTGGGCGCGAGCCGCCGCACCTGGATGAGCTCGTGCGCGGAAGGGAACGGCAGCGGACGCAGCAGCAGCGCGTTGATGAAGCTGAACATCGCCGTGTTCGCGCCGATGCCGAGGGCGAGCGTGACGACGGCCACGAGGACATGGCCCGGTGACTTCAGGAACTGGCGCAGGACAAAGCGCAGATCGTTATTCATTTCGGAATTCGGATCCCGGTCGGCGCACCGCAAGCAAGGTGCTGCACGCCCGAGCCGCGCCAGCCTTCCAGCATCCCCGATGCCAGCGAAAACCTCCCGGTCAGGGAGCCAACCCGCTCAGCCGCAACACCGAAACGCCGTCGATTGTCCCCCACGCCGTCCGGTAGCGGGAACCCAACCTCCCGAACCCGGGAAGCCGTGGGCATGTGGCCATCCAATGTCCCCTTTGAAGCCCTTCCGCAGGGGTGCCGCCAAAGCCCCGGTCTCCAGGACCTGATCCAAAGGGCAATCCCCATTGTCTTTCGCCGGGGACTAATCATGGTCCCTGCACCATCCAATCGGCGGGCCGGGATCACCTTCGCGGTCGAATCCGACGCTCGGACGAGGGCGATTGGCAACGTCGAAGGCAGAGATGGCGAAGACGAGGGGACGCGGACTCTGATGCACACGCACGCCCTGAGACCGACAACAACTTCGACCTCGAAGCCCGCAGCGTCGGCTATTCGCGCGCCGCGCGAGCTCGTCGGGGCAGTCGACCCGGGACTCACCGCCGCGCCGGCCAATGTCCGGGAAGCACTCGCCTCACCTGGTCAACCGCTGGACGCGGCCACGCGCGACTTCATGGAGCCGCGGTTCGGCTACGACTTCAGCCGGGTAAGGATCCACACCGACGCCCGGGCCATCGAGTCGGCCGACGCCGTCGGCGCCGCGGCCTACACCGTGGGCGCGCACATCGTGCTGGGGAAAGGACAGCCATCCCCCGGTGCCATCGCCGGCCGGCAGCTTCTCGCGCACGAACTGGCCCATGTCGTTCAGCAGAGCCGCGACGGCCCGACGCCTGAACTCGATCCATCCGCGCCGCACGAAGTCGACGCCCGCGCGGCGGCGAGGGCCATCGTGACGGGACAGCCGAACGTGCCCGTGGCCTGCCGCACCGGGATCGGGGTGGCGCGGCAACACCTGTCGGAAGCCGAACGAGCCGTCGTGACGGAGGTGCTCGACCATTTGCGAGAGCAGATCGAGGATTTGAAACGGGCTGGGGTCGGGATCATTCAGGGGCAAGGGGGAACCGTCTCCTCCCGGGTACGCGGCAGCCGATCGATCGGGCCCCGGATAGCGGAGGTCATTCGAAAACTGCAGGGGATCATCGCAACAGGCCCGGGTTCTTCGCGCGCCGTCGTCGAAGCGACCGACGCACTGAACCGCATCCGCGACGCTCAGGCGCGCGTGCGGGCCTTGAACGACGAGCTGTTACGGCAGGGGCCGATCCAGCAATTCGCCGGAAAAGGCGAACGCGCCGCTGCGAAGGCCGAGACCAGGGGCGCCACCGCGGGCGTCGCCAGCACCACGACCACCACCACGGCGAAAGTCGAGAGCACCGCCACCCGCGCCGTGACGACCGAAGCGAAGATCGCGACGAGCGTCCCACGCACAGGTTCGGTGCTGGCTAAAATCGGATCGGCGGGGCTGTCCATCCTCCTGCCCGGTCCGCTGGACGCGCTCGGACTCATGGTTCAGTTCGCCGGGGCCTACGCGGAGGCGCATGATGCGATTCGCAACCGCGAGACTCGGGTCGGGTTCGCCCTTGGCCTGGCCGGTTCCCTGCTGGGCCGCTCGGAACGCGCCATTCGAACGAACTTCGCGCGGCGCTTCGTCGGCAAGAACGTGCCGACGCAGGTGATCGGGGCCGTCGGCGTGGCGGAGAAGGCGCACAACCGCGGGCTCAATGCCGGCTTTGCGTACGGTGAGTCGCTCTCGGACGACGCGCGGGACGGTCTCCGCGAAATCGGGTTCACCGTCATGGGAATCCAGCGGACGCTCCCCGGCGAGTACCAGCAGATGCTCACCGCGGATGGCGTGACCCGGTTCGGCCGGGCACTGCTCCCCACCGTGGACACGATCTTCGAAGCGATGCAGAGAGAGGCCAGACGACAGGAGGAGGGCGAGTCCCGACGCGCGAAGGCGGACATGGGATGCACCGGGTTCAAGTGCTGAGAGCCCGTAGACTTGGTGGATTGCCAGCCACCAGATTCCCTTCGCGTTCCCGGGTTCTTTTCGAACCGCCTTCCCCGGCCCCGCTCCCCCCTCGTCCCTACGCCTTCTTCGAGGTGGGTCGCGAGCTCCGTCCCGCGACTCGGTGTCCGATCAGGACGCCGACGCTGAATCTCACTCGTCGGGAGGATCGCTGGCCTGTGCGCTTACGGGATCGCTTCGCCCGGGCTGGCGGTACGCCCGCCCCGCCTCGTACAACGCGAGTCGTCGACGATAGCCGGCCCGCGCTCCATCCGCAGCCTCGCCATCGGAAAGTGCGGCTCGCGCCTCGCGCGTGGCACGATCGAACCGACCGTCGGCCGCATACGCCGCGGCCAGCGTATCCCGCGCGTCCGCGTCGCCTGAGAGCCTCACCACCTCACGCGCATGATCCACGGCCGCCCGCACACGAACCGCGGGAATGCCGGGAAGCGTCGCGGAGTTCCACGCCAACTGCCGGCGTGCATCGAGATGCCCGGGGAACGCGGTCAGTGCCCTCTCCAAATCGCGAAACATCGCTGCCACCTCACCCCGCCGCTCATGCTGCACCGCCAGCAGATAATGCCAGGCGCCCACCACCTGCTCTCGTCCCAGCTCGATTCCGATCCGCCCGGATCCGGTTCCTGAGCCGCCGCGACCTGGATCCCGACCCGTCGGAAACTCACGGCGTTCGTTTCCCTGCGTGGTTTCCCAATCCACTTGCCGCGCACCGCGCCCCCAGCGCACCCACGCGTGGCTGCGCTGCCGGTTCCACGAGGGCGCGAACACCATTCTCAACGGCAGTCCCACCCGCTCGCCAACACCGAGGTAAATCACCGCCGCGGTGTCGCAGTCGACCGTCCGGAAAGGCCCGGGAAACCGTGCTTCCACCGGCGCCGCCCGCCGCGCATTGCGCGACAGCTTCATCACCGAATCCCGTTCAGCCACGCTGAGAAAACGAGGCGTCAACCCCTCCGACAGCAGGTCCACTCGGTCGTTCGCGGGATGTAGAAACCCGCGTCGGCCCAGGACGCCGTCGATGGCCCGAAGCGCCTCGATCACCTGGTCCCGACGCCACGCGTTCCTCGATCGTCC
>CAZYJB010000472.1:3392-4318 GCA_964647675.1 uncultured Verrucomicrobiota bacterium
CTCGCGCGCCTTCCCCGCTGCACTTCGGAGGTCGCTTCCTCCAACAGCTCGCGCAGCTCCTGTCGCACGGGCTCCGTGATCACTGCGACCTGGCTCTCCATCTCCAGCACGCGAAACGCGAGGTTCTCCCCAGTCTGCGAGGTCGCCGCCGCCCCTTCCCCGCGAATCTCGGGCGTGCCGGCGAATACCACGCTGACCATGAATCCCCACGCCGCTCCCCAACCCACCAACCCGCTTCGCCCATTGAACCTCGATCGACGTTTCATGCGCATCTCCAGCTTCCAACTCACCCGCGCCGCGCCGCCTCGATCTTCGCAATGTCGATCCTTCCCATCTCCATCATCGCTTCGAAAGCGCGCTTCGCCTCCGCACCGCCTGCCGCCAGCGCGCGACTCAGCGCGCGTGGAGTGATCTGCCAGGACAATCCCCAGCGATCCTTGCACCAGCCACACGCGCTCTCCTGTCCGCCGTTGCTGACGATCGCATTCCAGTAACGGTCCGTCTCCTCCTGAGTGTCGGTCGCCACCTGAAACGAGAAGGCCTCGCTGTGCGGAAAGCCCGGGCCGCCGTTGAGTCCGAGGCAGGGAATGCCGAGCACGGTGAACTCCACCGTGAGCACATCACCCGCCTTGCCCGAAGGGTAATCGCTCGGCGCCTGGTGCACCGCGGACACCTGGCTGTCCGGGAAGACCGAAGCATAGAAGCGTGCCGCATCGAGTGCATCGCGGTTGAACCAAAGACAGATCGTGTTCCTGGGAATGGGACTGCTCATAATCGGTTTCAACGGATTCTGGATGTTGCCCGAACGGCGCGGGGCGCGGGCCGCGGCTCTCGTCATGCGCGCCGGTCTACGGCCCCACCGTCCCCTGACCCGCCGCGCTCGCGACAAGATCCGAACCTTCAATCTTCATGACGAACGGCTGATC
>CAZYJB010000473.1:0-4317 GCA_964647675.1 uncultured Verrucomicrobiota bacterium
TCTTCCGAAGTCAGTCCAAAGCTCGGCTGTGCGCACGCTTGCTGAAGCGACACGAAGCAATCGCGTCGTTGCAAGTCCCTTTCGGACCACGTGATACCACGTAAACCATTGATTATCAGCGAGATCCTAAGTCTGGCGCGTCTGCCATTCCGCCACGCGCGCAACTATTGATTACAAGGTGGTTACGTTGCACTGCGAAGCACCGACTTGCGTTGGTGACACGTTCGTCAGGCGAAACGCGTTGAAAGGCAATGCAACCACGGAACGGCTACCTACCGAAGGCACGGCGGTTCGTCAAAGTATTAGACGGCCGGCAATAGCCCATCCGCGGCCTCTGGACCCGCCACGACCGCTTCTACGCGTGCCTGGCTGCCGAGGATTCCAAAGGGTAGGCGGTCGCGGGCGAAGTCGCCGGCTTGGGCGCGGTGGAGGAATTCCATGGCGGCGGCCTCGGTGATGTCGACGCGGCCGCAGATGTTCAGCGTTGGAAGCCAGCCGCGCTTGCGGTAGCGCCACGCCGTCACCAACGAAAGACCATGCGCTTCTCGAAGAAGCTGCTGAAAAGTGGCGAAAGAGCCGCCAGACCCGTTCCGACGGCATGCTATTGAAACCATGCGGTCGCCGGCCGGCTGAAGTAGTCCGCGAGCGACAGGCCATCGCCACCCACGATCCACGATTCCGCGGAAGGGTACCGACGCTTGAAGGCCTCCAGTCCGCGGACGGCGCGCGGTCGGCCGCTCTTGACCTCGATCGCCCAGATTCGGGAACCGCGTTGCACGACGTAATCGACCTCCGCGTCCCCTTCCCGCCAGTAGGTCACCGACCACTCCGGTCCCACCAGTTCCTGAAGGAGCCTCGCCCCCACCGCGTTCTCAACCAGTCGTCCCCACCAGGGACCTTCCCGGAAGGCCTCGGCAAACGACAGCGGTCCGGGCGCGCTCACCAGGGCGTTGTTCCAGAGTACCAGCTTCGGACTGCTTCCCCGTCGCCGGAGGTGTCCGGCGGAGAATAGTTCCAGACCGCTCGCCAGATAAGCCGTGCCCAGGAGAGTGAGATAGTGGGCCAGGGTGACAGTGTTCCCGGCATGATGCAGTTGGCCCAACATCTTGTTGTACGAAAGAACCTGGGCAGGAAATCGGCCGGCCAAACCAAACAAGTGCCGAAGCAACGCGGGCTTGGCCACGGTCTGCATCTGGAGGACATCGCGGGCCAGGACCGCTTCGATGAGGGAATCATTCACGTAGCGTCGCCACACGGACTCGTCCTGCGCCACCGCCGCGGCCCCTGGGTAACCGCCGAAGTAGAGCCATTGGTCCAGACTCCAGCCGAATGCCTGCCGGCATTCGGGCCAGTCCCAGTGGGGACACCGATGAAGGAAGAACCGCCCCGCCAGACTCTCGGTCAACCCCCGTTGCACGAGCAGGGCCGAGGACCCGAGGATCAGAGGTTGAACCGGACCCGATTCGCGGAGTTCGAGATCCCACAGCCGCTTCAGAACTTCGCTCCACCCTGGGACCTTTTGGATCTCGTCGAGGACGAGCAGAACGCGAGGGTTTTTTTGGTCCGCGCGCGCGCGGGCCACCCGCCATTGGGATTCGATCCACTCCGCCGGATGCGGAACCGGGGCATCGGCCGAGGCGACCTGGGTCGGCCAACCGAGGGCTTGCTCGATTTGGAGCGCGGCGGTGGTCTTGCCGACCTGTCGGGGTCCGACCAGAGCCTGGATCCAGGGCTTGGGCCTGGCCAAGGCTTTCAGCACCTCTGAAACCACCGTTCGCTGGAAAGGCACAGCGACCTAGGTATATCCTAATGAGGCTCTTGGCAGGATTACTCAATGCTTGAGTAAACTTGCTCAGTGGAGTTGTGTGAGTCGGCCGAAGACCACGCGACCCCCTGGTTGAGCCATGGAGTATGGAGCCGACGGGGAGAGGGTCGTCCTTCCGACGGCCGAAGGGTTTCTGGGAGTCGGCGCAGAATGTCGGACAGTCCGTGAGGGCATGATCCGCGTTCGCCGGCGCCCGCGTCACGACTCTTGACGTCGCCTCTCAACTGTATCAGTGTATTGATACAGTTGATCACCGGATGCACCTCCAGCTCCAACCCTCCTCAGGCACGCCGATCTATCTCCAGATCGTGAACCAGGTGAAGTACCTCGCCGCGGCGGGGCGCCTCGTTCCCGGCCAGGAACTGCCCCCCATCCGCACCCTCGCCGAGCAACTACTCATCACGCCCAACACGGTTGCCCGCGCCTACCTCGAACTCGAACGGGCCGGCATCGTGCGGACCAGACCCGGCTCGGGAACCTTCGTCGCCGACCGCCCTCCCGCCCTCCATCGCGGCCAGCGCCAGCGCATCCTGGCGGAAAAGGCGGATGCCCTCCTCACCGAAGCCCACCAGCTCGGCGTCGATCTCGAAGACCTCGTCGAACTGCTGCGAACCCGTCACGCGCGGATGTCCCCCACTCCGTCATGAATGCGCCTTCGTCCTCGTCCAGCGACGCGGTCATCAGCGTCACGCACCTGTCGCGATCCTTCGGCCCCGCGCGAGTTCTGGACGATCTTTCGCTCCACGTTCCGCGCGGCTGTGTCTTCGGTCTGGTCGGCGAGAATGGCGCCGGAAAAACCACACTCATCAAACACATCCTCGGCCTGCTGCGGCCGGACGAGGGAACGGTCCGAGTCTTCGGCCTCGACCCCGCGGCCAACCCGGTCGATGTGCTGAGTCGTACGGGCTACCTGTCCGAGACCCGGGATCTTCCGGCCTGGATGCGCGTGGGGGAACTCCTCCGCTACACCCGCGCCTTCTATCCGGGTTGGGACCCGGCGTACGCCGAGTCGCTGCGGTGCGAGTTCGGACTCGATCCCGGCGCGCGGGTGCGGACGCTGTCCCAGGGGCAGCAAGCCAAGGCGGGCCTGCTGCTGGCGCTGGCCTTCCGTCCTCCCCTGCTCGTTCTCGACGAACCCAGCTCAGGCCTCGACCCGGTGGTCCGACGCGACATTCTCGAGGCCATCATCCGCACCGCGGCGGACGAGGGGCGCACAGTGCTTTTCTCCTCGCATCTGCTCGACGAGGTCGAGCGCGTTGCAGACCTCGTCGCCATGGTCCACCAGGGCCGGGTCGTGTTGTGCGGCCGGCTGGACGACATCCGACAGAGCCACTGCCGGGTAGTCCTCCGGTTCGAGACACCGCGACCGGAAGCGCCCCGACTGCGCAGCGGCCTGGGAGTGCGCGGCTTCGGGCATGAATGGACGTTTGTCTGTCAGGGTCCGGGACAGCCATGGCGACAGGATGCGGCGGGCCAGGGAGCCGTCATCGTGCAGGAGGAACCGCCCTCGCTCGACGAGATCTTCGTGGCCCGGGCGTTGTCGGGTCCTTCGCGTCCCATCTCCTCCACGCCACGCTAGCCATGGGAAGTATCGGACGAGCCATCGCCTGGGAGATCGTGACGCGGCAGCGACTGATCGTGCGCGCGTTGTTCGCGTTCGTCGGCCTCGGATCCCTGCTCGCCTGGACCAGCCGGTGGATGTCGGTCCCGGAGAAGCTGGCCGAATCCATCGGCTACGCGGTGCTGACGGTCGCTGTTTTCATTACCTTCGGTTGCTTTCGCTTCACCGAGGGTCGGCGGCGCGGAGGTTTTGGCAGTTTTCCCGAACGGCTGTTTCACCTGCCGGTGCGGACCGCCCGCCTGGTCGGACTGCCGATGGGCTTGGGCCTGATCTCCGTGATCGCCGTCTATCTTGGCGTCGCCACGCTCGTGCTGGCTCCCCTGGATCGGAGCCCACCCCTGCTCTGGCCCTGCACCTACCTGGTGGTCGGCCTGGCCTGGTTTCAGGCGGTGATCTGGTCGTTTCCCAATCATCGCTACACCAAGCTCCTCCTGTTGACTCTGTTGGCCGCGCTCATCGCCTGTGCCTGGATGTTTTTCCTGCCGCATGTCATCGAGGGAACCCTGCAGGACTGGGGCTACACCGGATCGGTCGCCGGGTTCCAACAGCTGCTTCTGATCGGGCTGGCGCTCTCCGTTCCGGTCGCCTACGGACTCAGCGTGGCCCGGGTCGGCGGACAGCGCCACGGCGGCGGTGGTCGACGCTTCCGCGGTTCGCCGTGGCATGACAAGGCTGGTGTGACCTGGCGAAGATGGGCCGAGGGACCTTCCCCTGCGGCCTTCCGCTCCGCCCGAGAGGCCCTGTTCTGGCATGAGTGGCGCCGCACCGGCCTGCTCCTCCCGGTCGCGGTCGGCGGAGTGCTGGCCCTGACCGCACTGCCCGTTCTTCTCAGCGGGGAGCTCGGACCGTCGGGCACGAGAACCCTGCTGGT
>CAZYJB010000474.1:0-4314 GCA_964647675.1 uncultured Verrucomicrobiota bacterium
AACCCGCAGTTGCGGCGGATCTGGCGAAGAACGCTACCATTCTAACCACGGAGTGCACTGGGGCAAGCCCACCTCCCACGGTCGTATTCATGGCGGGGCCGGACTATTTCGTCTTTTATTCCCCCGCTAACCGTGAGGCGTAGAGGCCGCCGGCCCGTCGGGTTGGTGGTCACGCCTGCGTCGTCCTCGCTTTCGGTAACCACACCCACTTAGCTTGGCGGTGGACGTCTGCAATGCGTATGTGCCTGTCGGCTTCACGCGATCGCTTCTGTTCACCTCGTTCTGGTACACGCGACGCTCGTTTCCTCGGGGCGTGAACCACTCTGGGGATAACTTCCTGAATTCATGCGCTGCGTCAAGTGCGGACGTCATTTCCTTTCCGCGGCGACCACCTCGGCTTTCATCGCGAGGGCTGCCTCGCACAGTTGCAAGTATGCCTTCGCCAAGGCGGCGTTCTGCGGGTTGCGGGCTGCTTCGTCCTTCATCCGCTCGGCCGCGTCTTCGATCGACTTCAGCGTCGCCCGCTTGCGGTCCAGGTCGGACGCCGACACGGCCACCGCGGCGGGTGAAACCGGCTTCACCACCGGGGCCGCGGGCAACTCCGGGTTCGGCACCGCTACGATCGACACCGCCGTCGGCCTCTTGTCTGTCGGCAGAGGCAACTTCACCCCTCGCCCGCCGGCAGCACGGCACGGCACAACTGCAGGTCGGTCGCCTCGCAGACTTCAGGACGGCACAGCCAGTAGTTCGTGCGCCCCTTGAAATCCTCCTTCAACGCCTCGCGTTCGGTGATGAATCGATGGTGTGGCATGGCTTGGTCGGAACACGATGATTCGCGTTGCGCGACGGAAGGGAAGCCGGGAACGCCCGGCTGCTCATCGCGCCAGGCGGTCGAGCAGGTTGCGCGTGATGCGCACCACGCGCGGATCGCCGCCGCGCAGGCCGTGGGACCAGTCCGTGGAACCACACGTGAACACCGTGCCGCCCCCCTCGCGGACATACATTCCCAGGCAGGCGGCACCGCGGCGCCCACGCTCCCAACGCTCGTACCACTCACAGTCATCCGGGTGCCACTGCGCCGGCGCGGTGGCCAGCACCTCGAAGGCCGCCGGTGTGCCGTCGCGCCCGGTGGCGAACGGCAGCCCGTCCCGCCATTCCAGTTCCGCCCCGTCACATTCGTAGCCGACGATCGTGTCCGCACCGCCGAACTCGTCGCCCCGCTTCAACTCCGTTCCCTCGAAAAGCCAGTGCTGCGGGCGATGCACCGTGTAGGCGCCGCTGCCGTCCATGAGCTGCCCGTGGCTGCGATGATAGCCGCCCCAAAGGAATCCCACGCCGGTCAACTGGTTCTCCGGCCGGCCGACCAGGTGATGGCTCCACAGGGTGGAGAGCAGCTTCCGGTCGCCCGCGGGGAACAACGGATCCTGTCCGTAGTTCTGCTTCCAACTGGTGAGCGCCGTCCCGCCATCCTCCGAACGCACCTGCCAACAACACGTGTTGCCGCTGAAAAAGCACACGTTCCCCCCCTTCCGGATGAAGGACTCGAGATGATCGCGCATGGATGCGGACCAATACTCGTCATGCCCCACGCTGAGCACGAGCCGGTAGGCGGACAGCATTTCCGGATGCCGCTCGAGATCGGCGTTGGCCGCGTATTCGAGCGTGTAGCCCGCGGTCTCGGCCCAGGCGACGAACGGTTGCTCCCAGTTGGCGAACTGGCTCGACGGCGGACGCAGGAACGACACGCGATGCCCCTGGTTGCCGCCGCGACCGTTGTACGCGTACAGGCTGAACCCGCCCCAATTGTTGTAGGCGTTGTAGGTGTTCGAGGACAGCTGCAGCAGGATGCGCGAGGTGCGCCCGGGCTGCGCCTCGCGCACGATGAAGAAGCAGGACGCCTCCGCCGTGCGCCGCCCGCGGTGGGTGTACGGTCCGCCCCCCTCTTCGGCCCGGAGCGTCACGTGGTAATAGCCGCTGCGCCACGCCGCCGGAATCGGCACACGCACCGCCACCGGCCACTCACAACCGTGCGACGACGCGTTCTCCGGGATGGCCTGCGCCGTCCCCGTAAGGGGCGTGCTGTTGGTCCAGACCAGGTCTCGCGACGCTGCCCAACGCTCGATGCGCACCGAGAATCGCGCGGCGGAGGTGGAGACATGCAACGCGAGCTCTTCCCCGTGCCGGTAGCTCACCGCTCCGGCGTAACCTTCGATGAAAAGCGCCCGCGGCTCCTGGGCCTGTGCGATCAGCCCGACCACGCCCGCCAGCAATCCCAGGGCGAGTCCAAGACCCCGGAACCAACCCGCCCCCCGCGGCCCGCCTGCACCGTTTCTGCGCATGGGCTCGGTGGCTAGACGCCGAAGGCACGTTGCATCTGCTCGCGCACAACCTTCAACCGCGCCACCCCGCCGCCGCCCACCTCCGCCGTGGTCCAACCGCAATAGCCGATCTCCGACAGCGCCTTGCGCACCTGATCCCACGGCAGATCGTCGCCCTCACCCGTGATGTCCACGAACTGGTTCTTCGCCCGGCTGAACCCCTTCACATCCAGCTTCACGCAACGATGCGCGAAGCCGCGGATCCAATCGCCCGGCTGCCCGTACTTCCAGTGGTTGCCGATGTCGTAGTACATCCCGACCCAGGGCGACTTGAAGCTGTCCACGAACCGGATGAACCGCTCCGGTCCCTGCTCCGGCGGCGCATCGTGGTCGTACATCATCTGGTTCCAGACATTCTCGATGAGGATCGGCTGCCCCAGCGACGCCGCGAGCGGCAGCAGAGCCTGGATCTCCTTGCGACAGCGCTCCTCGACCACCTCGACCGGACCATCCCCGCCGCGGCCGATCACGATCAGCACGCCCGAGCCCCCGATGGCATGCGCCACCCGCAGGCAATGCGCGATGTTGGCGCTGCCTTCACGGCGCTCGTCCTCCTTCGGACTCGTCAGGCGCTTCGCCCAGTGCGCGTGGTTGATGGCGTTGTGCGCGAACACGCCGGACTTCCGCACCGCCTCCCGCGCCTCGGCCACGGTGAACTCGCCTGCTTCATCGAAATCCACGCCATCGAAACCGGCCTCCGCTGCCATCTGCAGGCGGTCCACCGCGCTCAGCTTTTTCCCGCCCGCTTCCTTCGCAATCATGCCGAGCTTGCACGACAGCAGCAGCTTCTTGCCGGGCGGCGGCAGAACAGGCACGGCGTCCGCCCCGGCCTCCGCGGCGTGCAGGCGCGTTGACGCGATCGGAGAGGCGGTCACGGCGGCGGCCACTGCTCCCGCGGCGGCACCGAGGAAACCGCGACGAGGCATCGATGAGGAAAGTGTGCTCATGGGAAAAGGATCGGCTGGGGATTCGTGCGTTCGCTAGCTCGTGTTCGGCTCGGGGTTTGTGGAGCAACACCCTGCCGCCGGCCGTGCGCGATCGCAACCCTCCACACCGATCCACGGCCGCGGACGACCCGCCACCACAAGCTCTTCACGGCCCGCAGAGGGTTCGCGTGACGCCGCCGAAGTTGAACTCGAGGCAGGCCCTGGCGCCGCCGCGGAGCTTGATGCCGGTGGTGAATCCGACGGTGCCGGACGGGTCGGTGATGGTGGCGGAACCTTGGAAGGGCGCGGTGGGATCGTTGCCCTGGTAGGTGAACGAGGCGCTGCCAAAATCCCAGTTCCCCACGGAAAACGTGCCGGCGAGCGCTGCGGAGAAGGTGTCGGATCCCGACGTGCTGGCGGAGATCGAAAGGTCGAGGTTGGACCAGAACGCGTTGTCGCGGGAGGCGGAGAACTGGATCGGACCACCATGGGTCGTGCGGCGAAGTCGCGCAGAGACGGTTCCGAAGTCGAGGTTGTTCAGGACGAGAGTCTGGTTCCAGGAACGATCGAAGGTGCCCGACGAAGGGATGTCGGAGATGGCCGCGCCAAGCGGGAACCCGGTGAGCAGGGTGCCGGAGAGTCCAGGGACATTGGTGAACGAGAGCGAGGTGGTGGCGGGTAGATCGAGGAAGGTGCGGCCAGGGTTGGCGTTGTCGGGGCTGGCGAGCCAGTCGAAGGCGAGCGTGCCGCCGGAGGCCAACCGGAGTCGGCTGGTGCCGCTGCCGAGGGAGAACGACGCCGCCGGGAGAGCGCGGGTGAGCGTCCCGGCGGCGTTCACGGCAAAGTCCTGATTGTCGTAATCGAACCCGAGCACGCGGACATCCCAGTCCTGAAACGCGAGGGAGAAGTCGCCGGTGGCGCCGTTGCGCTGAATGGAAACGTGCCCGTCGTTGCCGCGCTGGACGCGGAGCCAGCCGAGATCAAACGCGGGAAGATCCGAGGCGAGGGTG
>CAZYJB010000475.1:0-4312 GCA_964647675.1 uncultured Verrucomicrobiota bacterium
GGACCGCTGGCGGCCAGAAACCGACCCACGTTGTAGCAGAAACTGGTCCCCGTGCTGCGCAGGCGCAGCGGAAACAACTCGGGCAGATAGATGGCGAACCCGGCGAAGAGCGCGAGTTGGCATGCGCCCATCACGGCGCTCATCCAGATGTCGTCCTTCCCGTTGAACAGGCGGAAGTAGCCGATGGTGGCGCCCATCGCGAGGACGAACGCCAGGGCGAACGCGGGCCGGCGACCCCACGCCTGCGTCAGCCGAGTCATGGCAATCATGCCCACGAACGCGCCGATGTTGAACACGATCGAATTGTAACCAATCCAGATGCTGCGCGCCCCGGCGATCTCGGAATCCGGGAGCTGCTGCTCGCGCAGCGAACGCTCGATCACCGGACCCACCAGCTCGGGCGCAAAGAACCCGATGCCCCAGAGGCCGATCACGCCGGCCACGCAAAGGAGCATGCCCAGCAGGGCCGAACGCCGCCACCGGGCGTCGCTGAACAGCGCCGGATAGGATCCGAAGGCCACCCCGGCTTTACGACCCGCCTCGCGCGCCTTCACCCACTTCTCCGGCTCCTTCAGGCGCAGTTGCAGGAACACGCATAGGAACGCCGGCAGCGCCCCGAAGAGAAACATCACCTTCCACGACCACTCCTGCGTCAGCGCCCCCGTCGCCACCAGCTTGCCAACCCCCATGCTGATCAAGCCGGCGGTCACGTTGCCCACCGCCGAGAGTGCCTGCAGGCTTCCCAGAGCACCCGTGCGCGACTCGTTCGGCAGCGCATCCGCAATCAATGCCACCGCGAGCCCGAAGACCCCGCCCACACCCAGTCCCGTCACGAACCGGTAGATCGCAAAATCCACCCAACCCTGCGAAAGCGCGGAAAGCCCCGTGAAGATCGAGTACAGCGCCACGGTCACCGTCAGGGTCCGCGCGCGTCCGATGCGATCACCCACCGCCCCGAAGATCAGTCCGCCGGTGGCCCAGCCCGCCACGAAAATGGCCGTGGCATAGCCTCCGTACTCGTTGGGATCCATGCCCGGCGGCAACAGCGATTTCATGGCCGCCGGCCTCGCCAGGATGAACAACTGCTGGTCCAGGCAGTCGAACATCCACGCCAGCGAGGCCATGGCGAACACGAACCAGTGATAGCGGTCGAGGTGCTTCCACCAGGGACCCGATGGTGCGGGAATCGCGGAACTCATGGATCCCCGCGTTCGTAAGGGCATCGCGGATCCAAACCAAGCTCGAATCTCAAAAAGCACGAGGCCCGCTCCAGGGGAGCGGGCCTCGTGGTGAATTCTGAATGGAGAGGAGGCTCAGGCCTTGGCGTCACCGGACGCCGTCTTCGCACCCGCGTCGGCGGTGGCCGCCGGGGCCGCCGTGGTCGTCAGGTCCACCCACTCGAGGATCGCCTGCTCACCGGCATCGCCGCGACGGCGCTGGGCCAGCTTCACAATGCGCGTGTAGCCGCCGGAGCGCGCCTTGAACGCGGGCGCAATCTTCTCGAAGAGGATACTCACGACGTCTTCGCCTTCCTTCCAGCGCACACGCTCCTCCTTGCTCTTGAAGAGCGAGCGGGGCTGCGAATGGAGTCGCGCGGCGGCGAGACGGCGGCAATGCACGTTCTCCGCCAACTGCGCCTTCTTCGCCTTGTCGTCGGACGCCGTGCCCGCGGCAGCCTCAGCGGCATTACCGCGCTTGCCGAGGGTCACCATGCGCTCGGCCACACGCTGCGCGGCCTTGGCCTTTGCCAGCGTGGTGGTGATCCGGCGATGCTTGATCAGGCTGTTCACCAGGTTCACGAGCATCCGGTTTCGGTGCTCGAACTGGCGGCCCAGTTTTGCAGTTCGCTTGAGGTGGCGCATGGACTAGACGACGGGGGTTTCCTCCTTGGGCGCTTCCAGCAAGGAGGGATCGATGTTCATGCCCAGAGACAAACCGAGCGCCGCCAGCTTGTCCTTGATCTCGTTGAGCGATTTCTTGCCGAAGTTCCTGTACTTCAGCATCTCGCTCTCGGTCTTCATGGCCAGCTGGCCGACCGTCGTGATGTTCGCGTTATTGAGGCAGTTCGCCGCGCGGACCGAAAGCTCGATCTCGTTGACAGACATCTGCAGGAGCTTCTTGAAGTGCTCGCGCTCCTCGTCCTCCTTGCCGCGCTCCTCCTCGAACTGCACTGCATTCTCGTCGTAATTGTAAAACGACTCGAGGTGCTTCTTGAGGATCGAACTCGACTGCACAAGCCCGTCCTGAGGCGTCACCCGGCCATCGGTCCAGATTTCGAGGATCAGCTTGTCGTAGTCGGTACGCTGCCCGACGCGCGCCGCCTCCACGTTGTAGCGCACGCGCACCACCGGGGAGAAGATCGAGTCGATCGCGATCACGCCGATCGGCTGGTCCGGACGCTTGTTCTCGTCGGCCGGGCAGAATCCGCGTCCCACCTTCACCTCGAGCTCCATCTCGAGCTTCTTCTTCTTGTCGAGGGTCAGGATGAGCTGCTTGGGGTTGACGATCTCGAGCTTGTCATTGAGCTCGATGTCGCCCGCGGTGACCGCGCCCTCCTTGTTGACCGAAAGGCGAAGCAACTGCGTGTCGCGCGAAAACTGGCGGAACTTCACCCGCTTCATGTTCAGCACGATCTCGGTCACGTCCTCGACCACCCCGTCGATCGTCGTGAACTCGTGCATCGCGCCGTCCACCTTGAACGACGTGATCGCGGCGCCCTCCAGCGACGACAGCAGCACGCGTCGCAGGCTGTTCCCAATGGTGTACCCGTAGCCCGTCTCAAACGGCTCCGCCGTGAACCGGGCATATGTATCCGTCGCGGTGGCGTCATCCTTCACCAACCGCTTCGGCATTTCGAATCGACCTAGTCTGACTGGCATTGTTTCCTCCTGGCAAATTTAACCTGCCCGACGGCGTCACTCCCGAGCCGCCGCTGGCCTTATATTCGCCACAGGGCATCCACGCGGACGCCCAGGATTTCAGATTGGGTTAGCGGGAGTAGAATTCAACGACCGCCTGCTCGTTCGCAATCGGCTGGATGTCCACCCGGGCCGGAAGGCGCACCACCGTGCCCTTCAGCACATCCTTGCTCAGCGACAGCCAGTCCGGCACGGGCCGGCTGGTGGACAATTCGAGACCCCGCGTCGCCAGCTGGCGCGACACCGGATTGTTTCGGACCTCCACCACGTCGCCCGCCTTCACGGCGAAGGAGGACACGTCCACCTTGCGGCCGTTCACCTTCACGTGCCCGTGGGAAATCATCTGCCGCGCGGCCGCCCGGGTGCTGCCCAGGCCGAGCGAGTACACGATGCTGTCCAGCCGCGTCTCCAGCAATTGCAGCATCTGCTCGCCGGTGACCCCGCGACGCCGGAGCGCCGTCTCGTAAACGCGGCGGAATTGGCGCTCCTGCAGGCCGTAGTAATAGCGCAGCTTCTGCTTCTCCAACAGGCCCAGCGCATAATCCGTCACCTTGCGGCGCGACTTCGGACCATGCTGGCCGGGCGGGTAGTTTCGTTTCTCGAGGGCCTTGGAATACCCGAAGATCGGGACTCCGAGACGTCGACTGACGCGGACGCGCGGACCAGTATAGCGTGCCATGAAAAGATCTCCTGACTGAAAGTTTAGACGCGCCGCTTCTTACGGGGACGGCAACCGTTGTGCGGGATGGGCGTCTGATCGCGGATGGCGCTGATTTCCAGGCCGATGCCCTGAAGAGCGCGGATCGCGGATTCGCGGCCGGAGCCGGGGCCCTTCACGCGCACCTCGATCTCCTTGAGCCCGTGAGCCATCGCCTGCCGTGCGGCATCCTGGGCCACCTGCTGCGCCGCGAACGCGGTGCTCTTGCGGGAGCCCTTGAAGCCCACCCGGC
The DNA here is from genome assembly GCA_964647675.1 of uncultured Verrucomicrobiota bacterium. GTDB lineage: Bacteria > Verrucomicrobiota > Verrucomicrobiia > Limisphaerales > CAIMTB01 > CAIMTB01. Next base: position 3,869 of record CAZYJB010000475.1, read on the forward strand.
CCGCGCAGGACCAGCCGATCACGTTGCCCTGCATGTCGGTGATCGAGACCTGCGTGTTGTTGAACGTGGCCAGGATATGCGCCACGCCCACCACCACGTTCTTCGACCCCTTGGCCTTGACGATCTTCTTTCCCGCCGCCGGGTCACCCAACAACTCGGCCGCCGTCGGCGCCGAACCGGCCACCGGTCCGGTTGGTGCCGCCGCTGCCGGATCCGCCGCGCCGGAGACCGCCGGGGCCGCGGCGGGTGCCGCTGCGCCACCGCCCGCCTCGGGCGCCGCCGCCTTCTTCGCCTTGCCCTCTCCGCCACCGGCGCCCTTCGCCGGCTTGCCGGACGCCGTTTCAACGGCGCCCGCCTGGGTATTCGTCTTCTCGTCAGCCATGGGTGGAAATGTTAATGGATGCCCGTCTTGGCGTTCGGATTCCGCTGCACACCGACCGTGCG
>CAZYJB010000476.1:0-4309 GCA_964647675.1 uncultured Verrucomicrobiota bacterium
CTTGGCCTTGGCGAGGGCGGGCAGGAGCATGCTCGCGAGGATGGCGATGATCGCGATGACCACCAGGAGTTCGATCAGGGTAAAGGCGCCGCGACGATGGGGCTCAGGGAGGGTTCTCATCGGGAACTGGGATGGAGTGACTCTAAAGCCCGGCAAGGGCGGCACAAGAGTCAACACGGGGCCGCCAAGGGGTTTCTTTCGCTGGCAGGATCTTCCTTCGCGCATTTCGGATTTGGCGTGCGAAGCGCAAAAAGGACAGCTGAAGAAGCAGATTTGTATTTTTGTCTTGGCGGCTCCGAAGGGATTCGCATACCGAGGGAGGGTCTCCCCGTTGAAACCGATCGAACTCATCGAGCAACCTCATGCATGCATTCCCTCGAATCCCAAGCGGTGGCTCCCAGCGCGGAAGGACGGTGACCAAGTGGTGGTTGGCGGCGACCGCGGTCCTGATGGTGGGACTGGTCGGTCAGGCAGCGACCTTCACGTCCAACTTTACGGATGATCCCGGCGGCGTCCCACTGGGCATCGCCGAAGTCGAAGGCGGGGTCCTGAAGCTGACGGATCTCGCGGATCTGCCCCCGGCGGATCCAGCAAAGCCGCTGCCTCAGAACGGATCGTACGTGCTTCCGGATTTCAACGGGAGTGCGGCGGTCCAGGCATTCCGGGCGACCTTCAAGGCGGCGGTGGGCGGCGGGACCTCGCTCGGCGCGCAAGGGTTCAGTTTCGTGCTGGCCTCCGACCTGGGATCCGACGTGTTCCGCGAGGGCGGCGGCGCTTCGCGCGGTTTGGTGATCTCGTTCGACACCCTGGACAACCTCGCGGGGTTCAATGCCGAGGGAAACGAACCGGGTGACGCTCCAGGCATCATTGTGAAGATCGGCGGCGCCAAGGTGGCCGCGCGCCCCTTCCGCGGCATCCAGACCTACCCGGCCAATTCCGATGCCGTCCGGTACGCGAGCGTCGAGGTGAAGCTGGACGAGGATGGCACCCTCGACGTCACCTACGACGGGGTCAAAGTCTACGACAACGTGGGGATCGGCTACACCCCGGTCTCGGGGCAATTCGGGTTCGGCGCGGGGACGGCCGAATTGACCGCGGCGATCCGGAACAACCATTGGATCGACGACGTGGAGATCACCACCACCAACGTTGGGGCCGGCGCCTAGGTGTCGACCAAGGCTCCCGCCGCACAGGGTGCGCGCCCGGACTCCGTGGTCTCGATCGTGGTGGAGAACCTGGCGTCACCCAATGTCACGCTCAGCTTCGACGGCGCGGCGGTGACGCCCACCGTGACGAGCCAGGGCAACACGCGGACCATCAGCTTCGACCCCCCCGGCCTGCTGGCATCCGGTTCGAAGCACCAGGTCGTCCTGACCTACGACACCTCCAAAACGTTCGCCTTCGAGTTTAGCGTGGCGACGTTCGCCACCATTCCTGCCACGGCGAAGGCGCGGCCCGGCTCGGTGAACACGTCGTCGAGCGGTTTCCGCGCGCGGCCCTACCAGATCGTGTCTCCCCCGCCGTCGAGCCTGAGCCTGGCCGAACGTCAGATCGCGGGCCTGTCGGGCGCCAACCTCGCCGACCTCTCCGCGGCGGGCGCGGGTGGCTTTTACAGCCTCGCCACGGTCAACTGGGACGATGACCAGTCGGGCGTGGGAAACTTCACCACCGATGATCCCCTCATCGGCTACCCGGGCACGGCGCCCGATGGAAACACCGCCTTGGACAACATCGTGGTGGAGGCGCTCACTTACGTTGAACTGCCTGCGGGCGTGGTGACCCTGGGCGTCACCAGCGACGATGGATTCAAGGTGACGGTCGGCGGAGACCCGCGGGACGCCACCGCACAGGTGGTCGGTTCGTTCGAGGGCGTGGCCAACACCACGTTTTCGTTCGTCACCGAGGAGGCCGGGATCTATGGCCTCCGCCTTCTATGGTACGAAGTCAGCGGCGACGCTCACTGCGAACTCTTTTCCGTCGATGCAGCGGGCAACCGGATCCTGATCAACGACCGCGCTGCGCCTGGACACATCAAGGCCTATCGCGACCCGACGGGCGCGCTGGCGCCCTGGGTCTCGAGCGTGACTCCGGCGCCGGGCGGCACCGGCGTGAATCCGAAGCTCGAGTTGGAGATCGCCATCACCGAGGACACGACGGTCCTCAATCCCTCGTCGATCGTGCTCAAGGTGCAGGGCGTGACCCTGACTCCCACCGTGTCGAAGGCGGGTAAGGTGACCACCGTTCGCTATGTCCACGCGGGAGAGGTGGCGTCCGGGTCCTACGACGTCTCGCTCGCCTATGCGGACGCTTCCGGCAATGCGGTGCAGACCTCGTGGACGTTCAGCGCGGCTCCTGGTTCGTGCGAGAACGTTGCCGGACCCGCGGTGACCGGGTACTGGAACTTCGACGACGGCACGCTGAAAGGGACGGTTGGTGCGGACCTGACCTACATCGATTCGTCGCTGTCCAGCTTCTACGCCTTCGGTACTTCCGGACAGGGTGCGTATGCGGACGTGCCGGGCATCGATGGCAAGGCGGTGAAGTTCCTTTCGATCCCCCGCAATGACAACGGCGAGGACTTCCGTCGGACCGGGCTGCGGACCAAGCCGGGAGTGGCGGCGAACGGCGGCGGGGCCAACGCCAATGTCTGGACCCTGATCATGGACGTTTACTGGGGCGACGGGCACGGGAACGGAACCGTGTTGCGGACGCACGACCTGAATCAGAACCTGGACGGCGACTTGTTCTGGGCGGCCGGCGATGGCGCGTACGGGAAGGGGTGCTGCTCGCCCTACGTGGGGATGGACGCGGCGAACCGGCACAACCGGCACCAGTGGGCGCGTGCGGTGTTCGTGGCCGACCTGTCGGCCAACCCAAAGCGGTTTGCGAAGTACATCAACGGCGTGAAGCACCGCGAGGACGTGACCGGTGACGGCGCGAACATCGACGGACGATTCTCCCTGCCCGCCGAGATCTTCATGTTCAACGACGGTGACGACAACGAGCAGAGCTCGGTGTTCGTCTCCGCGGTCCAATACCGAAACGGCGCACTCAGTGATGCGGAGGTTGCGGCGCTCGGCGGCCCGTCGGCGGACGGGATCCCCGTGCCATCGACCGGGCCGGCGACGTCGATCGCCGCGCAATGGGATTTCAACGGCGATCTCCAGGCGACGGCCGGGTCGGATGCCGCCTTCATCGATCCTGCCATGGCCAGCTTCTATTCCTATGGCACGTCGGGTCAGGGTGCCTACGCCGACATCCCGGGCATCGACGGGCAACCCGTCCAGTTCCTGGCGATTCCGCGAAATGAGAATGGCGAGGACTTCCGTCGCACCGGCCTTCGGGTGAAGCCGGGCATGCCCGCGAGTGGCGGCGGCGCGAACGCCAACGTCTGGACCATGGTCATGGATGTGTACTGGGGCGATGGGCACGGCAACGGCACCGTCTTGCGGACGCATGACCTGAATCAAAACCTGGATGGTGACCTGTTCTGGGCGGCCGGCGACGGCGCGTACGGGAAGGGGTGCTGCTCGCCGTATGTGGGCATGGACCCGGCCAATCGTCACAACCGTCACCAATGGGCGCGTGCGGTGTTCGTCGCGGACCTGACCTCGAATCCGAAGCGGTTCGCGAAATACATCAACGGCGTGAAGCATCGCGAGGACGTGACCGGCGACGGCGCGAACATCGACGGCCGCTTCTCGATCCCCTCGGAGATCTTCCTGTTCAACGACGGCGACGACAACGAGCAGAGCACGGTCCTGGTGAACTCGGTCCAGTTCCGACCCGTGGCGCTGAGCGACGCCGAGGTCGCGGCGCTCGGTGGGCCTTCCGCCTCGGGCATTCCGTCCCCGGAAACCGTGTCGCCCAGCATCAAGGCCCACTGGGATCTTGCGGGAAACCTGACGGCCACGGTGGGCACCGACCTTCAGTTCATCGATCCGTCGTTGGCTAGTTTCTACTCCTTCGGCACGTCGGGTCAGGGTGCGTACGCCGATGTCCCGGGCATCAACGGGCAACCGACCCAGTTCCTGGCCATTCCGCGGAACGACAACGGCGAAGACTTCCGTCGCACCGGTCTTCGCGCGCGTCCCGGCCTCTCCGCCAGCGGGGGCGGGGTGAATGCCAACGCCTGGACGATGGTCATGGATGTGTACTGGGGCGACGGACACGGGAACGGCACGGTGCTGCGCACCCATGACCTGAACCAGAACCTGGACGGTGATCTGTTCTGGGCGGCGGGTGACGGGGCGTATGGGAAAGGCTGCTGCTCGCCCTACGTGGGGATGGACGCGGCGAACCGGCACAA
>CAZYJB010000477.1:0-4300 GCA_964647675.1 uncultured Verrucomicrobiota bacterium
CTCGGTGCACATGGAGATGCCGTCGGAGATCGTGATGGTGTTGAACACCACCGCCTTGCCGCCCGCCTCGTTGATCCCCTGGGCCACACTCACCGCGAGTTGGTCGATGTGCATGTTGCAGGGCGTCACCATGCTCCACGTCGAGGCCACGCCGATCTGCGACTTTCGGAAGTCCGCCTTTTGATAACCCGTGGCGTAGAGCATGCCCCGCGAGGGGGCGCGCTCGATGCCGTCCAGCACGATGGATGACCACGCGCGTTCCAGGGACTTCGAACCGGTCTGGGACTTCTTCTTCATGCGAATTCGAATGCGATTGGGCGCGCATCTTGGCGGAGAGGATCCCGCGCCGAAACGCAAAAAGCTGCGCCCGGTTCCCCACGTCGCGAACGTCCGAAAAGTGGGTTGAGCCACGAAGGCCACGAAGAGGAAGGAGGAATGCCGGTCTTAGACTACGACCTCGCCGAACGAGGCGTCGTAGATCGCCTGGCACTTCGAGCATTGGGCGTCCGACAGGTCCAGGGACGGCGCCCAACCGTACACCTCGCCGCAGGCCGGGCAGGTCACGCGGTACTTGCGCGCCGCGGCCGCGGGCAGCGGGTCGTTCAAATCGGGGGGCCAGGGCAGGTCGGCGGGCAGCAGTTCGGAGAGCGCACGGGCGTCGGGCGAGGGGCCTTCGACGAGGCGCGAGGCCTGGGCGGTGACCATGGCCTCGAAGCAGTTCCGGACCAGGCGCGCGTTGCCGAAGTGGTCGTCGCGCCGCGCGTGGTGCGCGTGGAAGAAGCCGATCACGCGCTCCTTCAATTCCGGGGCGAGGCGCAGGCCGTTGCGACGGCACAGCAGGGCGAGGATGCGGCACAGTTCCGCGGGCGCGTAGTCGGGGAACTCGATGAAGCGGTTGAAGCGCGAGCGCAGGCCGGGATTGGAATGGATGAAGCGATCCATCTCGCGCGGGTAACCGGCCACCACGACGACCAACCGGTCGCGCAGGTCTTCCATGCGTTTGAGCAGCGTGTCGATGGCCTCCTGTCCGAAGTCCTCGCGTTCCTTGGACAGCGTGTACGCCTCGTCGATGAAGAGGATGCCATCGAGTGCGGAATCGATTGCCGCGTTGGTTTTGGGGGCGGTCTGGCCCACGTACTCGCCGACCAGCGCGGCGCGGTCACATTCGACGAGGTGCCCCTTCTTGAGCACACCGAGCGCCTTGTAGATGCGTCCGAGCAGGCGCGCGACCGTGGTCTTGCCGGTGCCCGGATTGCCGGTGAACACGGCATGGTAGCTGGTGGCGATGGCAGGCAGGTTCTGCGCCGAGCGCAACTGTTGCAGGCGCGCGAGGTTGGCGACCTCGCGGATCTTCCTCTTCACGTCGACGATGCCGACCATCGCGTCGAGTTCGCGCAGGATCGACGCGATGCTGTCGGCGGAGAGATCGGGCCGCGCGTGCGCGGTGGCGCCGTACTCCTCGGTGGTGCGCAGGGTCTGCTGCAGGAGGTACTGGAGGAAACGGTTCTCGCGCGCGGTCAATCGCCCGTCGAGGCCGGCCAGCGCGTCGCAGGCGTCGCGCACGAGGTGGTGACAGAAGTGCACCACCAGGGCCGGCAGCTCGATCTTCGCGGCGATACGCACCATCTCCGCATAAAGCCGCTCCGGCCCCTCCTTCACGCCGTCGGCGACCGCCTCGTGCAGCTTGCGCAGGCGGTCCGCGGCGCTGTCGAGGTGCTCGCTGATCACGTCGCGAACGCGCAGCGAGCGGTCGGGATAATACCCTTCGTTGAGCACCTTGAAGCGCTCGGCGTGCTGATAGCGGAAGTAGCCGATGAACCCGGTCACCATTTCCTCGGGTCGCGTGTGGTGCAGGCAGGCCACCCAGAACTGCGCCGCCGCGTCGCCGACCAGCGACATTTCACCGGGCGGGAAAAGGACGGACCACGCGGCGCCCACCAGCCGGCGGTAGGCCTGCCCGAAACCGGCGAGCAGGTCGACGGTCCCTTGAGGCGTGCGCTCGTAGGTGAGCGCAGGCGGACTCAGGATCTCGAGGTAGTCGCCGAGCAGGCGGAATCCGAACAGCGTGCGCGCGAGGCGTTCGACGCTCAGTTCGTGGCAGCCGGTGACCTTGGCGACTTCGGGAATGAACCGCCGCAGTTCCTCGTACTTCCGCGTCAGCGCGCAGTCCACGTCGATCAGGCGCGTGGCGGCGTCCTCGTTCACCGCGCCGGCGGTCTGGTAACGCTGCACGACTTCGAGCCAGGGCTGGCGGTTGAGCTCCTCGCCTTCCTCGGCAGTGGACGGTCCGGGCAACCGCGACGAGCCGCGCCCGAGGAGTCCCGCCAAAACGGCGGTGGGCACCAGGGGGTGGGAGGCGGTGTCGGCGACGACGCGGGAGTAGGGCATGAGGCGGGGTGGATTTCAGGCCACCGCGTGCGCGGCGGCAACGGGAATTCCCGGGCGTCTGCCTGCCAAGCGGAACGATGCCTTTAAAGGACCGGGATGGATCTCACGCAGGCGCGAAGAAGCGAAGGGCACCGAGGCGGACGGACCCGCGGTGAAGGCCGCTCCAAGTCGTCGCGAGCCGTCTGGGGCGCGTTCGGCACTTCAAATCGGACTCTCTTCCTTCGCGTGAGAAAATCTTCCCTGCTGCCGCATGGTTCCGGCTAAGGTTGCGCCCACGGAAACGATTCTTTGATGTGAAGGCCCTGGTCTCGGAAAATGCGGTGCAAGGTTCGGAACGCGCCTTCCTGGTGGGCGCACACTTCAAGTCGCGCACCACCTGGGAGGTGCAGGATTCACTTGCCGAGCTGGGGCAGTTGGCCCGGACCGCGGGTGCGGAGGTGGTGGGGGCGGGTACGCAGAAGATCGAAGGTCCCACGGCGCGTACGTTCATCGGCCCGGGCAAGGCGGAGGAGTTCGCGCGCCGCTGCCGCGCGGACGAGGTCGACACGGTCATCTTCGACGACGAGTTGTCGCCGGCGCAGAGCCGCAATCTGGAGCAGGTGTTCGAGCTCAAGATCCTCGATCGCACGCAGCTCATCCTCGACATCTTCGGACAGCGCGCGCGCACGCGGGAGGGCAAGGTGCAGGTCGAGCTGGCGCAGCTTCAGCACCTGCTGCCGCGCCTGACGCGGTTCTGGACCCATCTTTCGCGGCAGAAGGGCGGCATCGGCATGCGGGGTGGCGAGGGCGAAACCCAGCTTGAGGCCGACCGCCGCAAGGTGCAGGAGCGCATCGACAAACTGTTGCGCGAGCTGGAGTCCGTGCGCCGCCAGCGCGCCACGCAGCGCGAAGGCCGCAAACGCCACCAATGGCCGCTGGCCTCCATCGTCGGGTACACCAACGCCGGCAAGTCGACTCTGCTCAACGCCCTGACCGGCGCGAGCGCGCTGGCCGAAGACAAGCTCTTTGCCACGCTGGATCCGACCACCCGCCGTCTGCGGCTGCCGACCAACCAGAACGTGCTGCTGAGCGACACGGTGGGTTTCATCCGCAAGCTGCCGCACCGGCTGGTCGAGGCGTTCAAAGCCACGCTCGAGGAGGTGGTCGAGGCCGAGCTGCTCGTGCACGTGGTGGACGTGAGCCATCCCAAAGCCGACGAACAGATCGTGGCGGTGAACGAGGTGCTGCACGAGCTGCATGCCTCGGGGAAGCCGACGCTGATGGTCTTCAACAAGATCGACAGCCTGGGAGCGGATGTCTCGGTGGCGCGGTTCCGCGAGCTGTTCCCGGGCGGGGTCTTTGTTTCGGCGAAAACGGGCACGGGCATGGGCGATCTGTTGGAGGAACTCGGCACGCAGCTACGACCGGTGCGAGAACTGATCGAGTTGGACATCCCGCACAGGCAGCCGGCGTTGCTCGCGCGGCTGCATGCGGTGGGCCAGATCGTGGAGAGCGACTACGAGCGGGCCGCGGCGGTGCGGGTGAAGGCGCTGGTCCCGCCGCATTTCCGGCACGAGTTCGCGCGGTTCGAGCGCGGCGCCAAGGCGGCGGCCGTGAAGCGCGCAAAGTAGCGGGAGGGGAGGCGGGCGAGCGCCGCCTGGACGGCGGCGGCTACGAGGGACGTCGCCGCGGGCGTGCAGCCCGCGCTGACTGGCGTTGGCGAATGGAGTCGCTGGAGGCGGGCGAGCGCCGCCTGGACGGCGGCGGCTACGAGGGACGTCGTCGCGGGCGTGCAGCCCGCGCTGATTGGCGTTGGCGAATGGAGTCGCTGGAGCGGGTGAGCGCCGCCTGGACGGCGGCGGCTACGAGGGACGTCGCCGCGGGCGTGCAGCCCGCGCTGACTGGCGTTGGCGAATGGAGTCGCTGGAGGCGG
>CAZYJB010000478.1:0-4296 GCA_964647675.1 uncultured Verrucomicrobiota bacterium
GCGCTGGCCCAGGGGAATCTGATCATGACCCTCGGGCGCGACAACACGACGGAGGAGATGGATTACGTCGTCCAGGAGTTCGAGCGCATCGTCGAGAAGCTGCGCGGCATGTCGCCGATGTGGGACGAATTTCAACGCGGGATCATCGATTCGGTGGTGGCACCGACCGGCCGCGGACGCTCCTTCTCCGAGCATGCCGCGGCGATTTCAGGAAAGTCCGCGCACTGACGTTCCACCGGCGGCGATTCTTTCCACCGTTTCCGGCTTGAATCGACCGGGGCGCTCCGACGAAATCGGTCCACGTTTTCGTCTATGCACCTGGCGGACATTCTTACCCCGACGCAGATCATCCCCGAGATGCGGGCGAAGAATCGCTGGGAAGCGATCGACGAGCTCGTGGAACAGCTCGTGGTCGCGGGTCGCATCGCACCGGAACACCGGCAGGACATCGCCTCGGTGGTCAAGAAGCGCGAGCAGTCGATGAGCACGGGCATCGGCTTTGGCGTCGGCATCCCGCATGCGGTCTCGGATCTCATCTCCGAGGTGGTGGGCGTGCTCGGTCGCTCCGCGGGTGGCATGCAGTTCGAGGCACTCGACAATCAGCCCGTCACGCTGGTCATTCTGTTCCTCGTGCCCCAGGGCCAGTTCCAGAAGCACCTGCACACGCTGTCGAACATCGCAAATAATCTGAAAATGGGTTTTTTCGGGCTGGCCGTGGCCTCCGCCCCCGACGCGGTGGCGCTCTACCGGTTATTCGCGTCAATCAAGCCGGCAATTTAGCCCGGCCCCGCGGTTGGTCCCGCGCACCCGGCGCCGCGCTGTCCCCCAACCGCGCCCCAGTCTCCCCCTCTCATGCTGATCGACACGCTCCAGGACCGACTTCGCACCGCGGTCACCACGGCGCTCCCCGAGGCCAACCCCCAGCGCGTCCTGCTCCGCCCCTGTGCCAACCCGGCCCACGGCGACTACGAGACCACCTCGCTCATGGCGCTGGCCAAGGAGCGCAAACAGAACCCACGCACCGTCGCTGAGTCGGTCCTCGCCCACCTCGACGTCGCCGATACCTGCGAGGCGGTCCAGATTTCCGGGGCCGGGTTCCTCAACTTCCGCCTGCGCGAGCATGCCCTCGGTCGCGCCATCGCGGAGGCGGCGCGTGGCGAGCACCTGTTCTTCACGCGCACCGCCTCGCCGCGCTCGGTGGTCATCGACTTCAGCGCGCCGAACGTCGCCAAACCACTCCACGTCGGCCATATCCGCTCGACGTTCCTGGGCGATTGCCTCGCCCGCACCTTCCGCGCCCTCGGCCATCGCGTGGTCACCGACAATCACATCGGGGACTGGGGCACTCAGTTCGGCATGCTCCTGGTGGGCTGGAAAACCCAGCTCAGTCGCGAGGCACTCGAAAGCGATCCGATCGGCGAAATGGAACGCCTGTACAAGGACGTCAACGCCCGCGCCAAGGAGGACCCCGCGGTCCGCGACCAGGCGCGCGCCGAACTCGTCCGGCTGCAGTCCGGCGACGCCGAGAACCTGGCGATCTGGCGCGAGATGCAGCGGTTGTCGCAGTCGCAGTTCGACACCCTGTACCGGCGCCTTGGCGTGCGTTTCGACCACACGCTCGGCGAGAGTTCCTACAATGCGCGCCTGCCCGGGCTGGTGGAGGAACTCGCCAGCACCGGCATCGCACGCGAAAGCGAAGGCGCCCTCGCGATCTTCTCCGATGCCTCCGGTTCGCCGCCCACCAAGGACGACCCCTTCCTCATCCACCGCGACGGCGAGTGGCAGCCCAATCCGTTCATCGTCCGGAAATCCGATGGCGGCTTCAATTATGCCACCACCGACCTCGCCACCCTCGAGTACCGCGAACGCGAGTGGACGCCGGACGAGATCCTCTACGTCACCGACGGTCGCCAGCAACTCCACTTCCGCCAGCTCTTCGCCGCCTACCGCCGCTGGCGGCCCGACTTCCGCGCGCGCCTCGAACACGTCTGGTTCGGCTCGATCCTCGGCGAGGATGGCAAGCCTTTCAAAACGCGCAGCGGCGACACCGTGAAACTCGCCGACCTCCTCGACGAAGCCGAGGAACGCGCCCTGGCCATCGTCTCGGCCAAGAACCCGGAGCTCCCCGAATCCGAACGCCGCGAGATCGCACGTTGTGTCGGCCTCGGTGCGGTGCGGTATGCGGACCTCCTGCCCAATCGGCAGAGCGACTATGTATTCAGCTGGGACAAGATGCTGGCCCTGAACGGCAACACAGCACCCTACCTGCAATACGCCTACACCCGTACCCGCAGCCTTCAGCGCAAAGGTGTCGCCCTCCCCGCGGCCTCGGAGATCCCGGAGTCGCTGCCCCTGCCCACCGCCGCGGAAGCTTCCCTCGCGCGGCACCTGCTCAACTTCGGCTTTACACTGGAAGCGGTGCTCGTGGATTACCGTCCCAACTTCCTGTGCAACTACCTGTATGAACTCGCGGGACGCTTCTCGCAGTTCTGGGAGAACTGCCCGGTGCTGAAAACCGAGGACGCGGCGCTCCGCCAGTCGCGCCTCCTGCTCGGCGACGTAACGGGTCGCGTGCTCAAGCAGGGCCTCGACCTGCTCGGCATCGAGACCCTCGACCGCATGTAGCCACGCCGCGCCGCGGCCGACGCCGCCGCGCGACAGTCAGCGGGCGCCCTCGGCTTCCTCGAGTTCGCCGCCCAGCCAGCGCGAGCTTTCGCGCATCATCTCGCCGGCCACGTCGCGACAGAGCCCGACAAACGTCTCCTCGGCCAGGTTCAGGGAACGCGTGCGCCACCGCACGATACCCCACTTGCGCCGCAGCTTGCGCCGCCCCAGCGGCATCGCAATCAACGCGCCGGACTGCAACTCCTCGCTCGCGATCCACGGCGCCACGATGCTCACGCCCAGGTCCAGCTTCACCAACTCCTTGATCGCCTCCATGCTGCCCAGCTCCATGAAGGTGTTCAGCACCAGCCGCTCGCGCCGGAAATAGTCGTCCACCAACCGGAAGGTGTAGCTGTTGCGATCGTAGAGGACGTAGTTCTGCCGCGGGATCTCGCGCCGATCCACCGCACCCGCCTGCGCCCACGGATGGCGCGGACTCATCAGAAACACGAGTTCGTCCTCGAACAGCGGCTCGAACACCAACTTCTCCTCCGCCTTCGGCTCCATGGTCAGCGCCAGGTCCACGCGCCCGGCCAGCACGAGGTCCAGCATCTGCGCCGTGTCCGCCGGCACCATCGTGATGGCGTAGTTCGCGAAGCTCTCCTTGAACTCGCGCAACACGGTGGGGAGGACATAGGTGCAGGCCGTCGTGCTGGCGCCGATGCGCAGCCGGCCCGTGACCCACTTGCCCAGGCGCCCGAGCGACTCCCGCGCATCGTTCATCTCCTTCAGGATGCGTTCGGTGTGTTGCAAAAGCTGCTCACCCGCAAGCGTCAGGCTCACCTTTTTACCCACTCTGTCAAAAAGGCGACAGCCCACGTCCTCCTCCAACGCCCTCAGCGAGTGGCTGATCGCGGACTGGGACAGGAACAGTTCGCGACCGGCGGCGGTAAAGCTCGCCGTCCGCGCCAGGGTGGCAAACGCGCGCAACTGCCGGCTGTCGAGTGGCGCACGGGTTAATGCACGATTTTCATCATTCATGGGAAAAACATGCGAGTCATTCATTGTCCGGACACCCTCTCTCTGGCACAGCCCGTGCCATCAGAAGGGTGTCGCCGCGTGGTGACCCAAGGTGAGTCTCCGATCCCCAACTTCTGCGGCCGGGCCGCGTCGCAAGCGCGCAGAACTGCGCCTTGGCTTCGTGCCACTCAGTCACGCCGCACCGCTTTTCGCCGCGAAACACCTTGGTTTCTTTCATGGCTGCGGTCTGTCGGTGCGGCTGGTGCGCGAGATCGGCTGGGCCACCGTGCGCGAGAAGGTTGCCACTGGGGACCTCGATGCCGCCCAGGCGCCCGGCCCGATGCCGCTCGCTCTCTCGCTGGGCATCGGCTCCCAGCGCGTGCCGTGCGTCACCAGTCTCGTTACCAACGCCAACGGGAACGCCGTGGTACTCTCGCGACGCTTGTGGGACACCCTCGGCACACGCCAGGGCGCGGCGCGACAGACGCGCCGTCCCGGGGCTGAACCCGTCACGCTGGCGGTGGTGTATCCTCACTCGGCGCATCAATTCGTCCTTCGACGCTGGTGCGAGGAAGCGGGTCTCGTGCCGGACCGTGACTACCGCCTCGTGGTGATCCCGCCGCCGCAGGTGGTCACGCATCTGCGCGCCGGACACATCGACGGCTGCTGCGT
>CAZYJB010000479.1:0-4288 GCA_964647675.1 uncultured Verrucomicrobiota bacterium
CTCGTCGACCTCGGGCTCATCTACAGTCTCGCGGCCACCGAGGGCCACCTCCGCGTCGTCATGACGGTGACCACCCCGGGATGTCCCATGGAACGGAGTCTCACCTTCGGCGTGGAAACCGCGTTGCTCGCCCTCGACGGCGTCACGGGGGTCGAGGTCGAGGTGGTGCACCAGCCGCCGTGGAACCCGTCGATGATGACCGGGGCCGGCCGCGAGGCGGCGGGGATCCGCTGAGCACGGCGCATCACCGCGGTTTGAGGCGCACTTCGAACAGTTTGGGCCAGTGCTTGCCGGTCACGAACAGGCGATCACCCACGGCGTCGTAGGCGATCCCGTTCAGCACGTCCTCGAAACCCGCGCGCTCCGCCGCCGGCAGCAATCCCGCGAAGTCGATCACGCCTGTCACGCGACCGGTGACGGGATCGACGCGCACCACGTGATCGGTGTGCCAGACGTTGGCGAACACTTCGCCCCGCACGTATTCCAGTTCATTGAGGCGCGACACCGGACGGCCCGCGGCCACGACCGTCACACTGCGGGTTTCCTGGAAGGTCTTCGGATCCAGGAAGCGCAGTCGCGCCGAGCCGTCGCTGAGGATCAGCTGCCGGCCATCGGTGGTGAGACCCCAGCCCTCGCCCGCGTAGCTGAACTCACGCTCAAGCTTGAAGGAGCCGAGGTCGTAGACGAACCCCTTCCCGCTGTTCCAAGTCAGTTGGATTGCGCGGCCGTCCAGCACCGCCAGTCCCTCGGCGAACTCCCGCGCCGGAACGTTCACGCGCTGCAGCACCTTCCCCGTCTCCAGTTCCACGCGGCGCAGCGTTGATCGTCCGAATAATCCCGTGCTTTCCAGGATCTGACCGTCGAGCCACACCAAACCCTGCGTGAACGCCTCGCGATCGTGGGGATAGGCCTTTACTACGTCGTAGCCATACTGAGCGACGAGCGGTGCGTTGGTCGTGTTGGTGGCAGGGTTCTCCGCGGCCATACCTGGCAGCGCGGTGGCCCACGCGGTCAAGGCCGCACCGATCCACCCTCCGCGACGCGCTCGCCCCCAGTCCATGGCCCAGCCTCGCCCCGGATCCATGCTCGTCTCAAGGCCGGTCCTTCCCGCAGGGAATCCCCTCCTGACACGCAGTGCACGAGGGCGCGGGGATCGGGCGTCGCACAGCATAACCTTCGCCAACGCCAGTCCGCGCGAGCTCACGCTCGCGGCGACGTCCCTCGTAGCCGCCGCCGTCCAGGCGGCGCTCGCCTGCCCCCGCAACCCCATTCGCCAAAGCCAATCGGCGCGAGCGGACGCTCGCGGCTACGGAAAGAGAAAGAAAAAGAGACCGGGCCGAAGCCCGGTCTCCCGTGTACTGCTTCCGTGTTGCCGCATCTCCGATACTCCGGCCGACGCGGCAAACCCGGTCAGTTGCCGCGCAACCGATAGAACCGCTGCCCCACCGGAGCGGTGGAGAACGGCGAGGTCGCCCCGGCAACATCGGTGTAGGTCCCGTTCACCGAATCCGACGCCTGCAGAACACCGGCGGCGTAGGTGATCACCACGTTGGCCCCGACGAGTTTCACGCTCTCGATGCCCAGATCCACAGCCGGCGGCGGGCCGTACCAGTAAACGGAATCGCGCAGCGGCTGCAGCGTGTTGGGCGCCGCGGTGTCGCCTTCGCGACGCCAGGCCACCTGACCCCAGTCACCCCCACCGCCTTCCTTCACGAGGAAGAGGATGCCGTAGCTCTGGCCGGCCGTGAGGCTGATCGGTTCGCTGGTGGCGAACGTCGTGGTGTCGTCGTTGGCGACACCCGGCGCGACGAACTCCTCGCAGCAATCGGTCTCTTCCGCGACCGGCGTCGCGGTCGTCGCATCGGGCAGCGCCGAGCCGGAGAGATTCACGAACAATTGCGAGGCGTCGTCGCTGCGCACGAAGAACCGGTACTGACCCGTCACGGCCGGCTTCAGCACCGCCTTGAGCGCCGCGCCGTAGTTGTCGCCGAAGGTGTTGCCGAAGGCCGGCTCACCAAAGGTCATCCCGGTCAGGTAACGGGTCACGTCCGGGGAATTCGGATACTTCTCGCTGCTGATCAGGTTCGCCACCGGCGTGCCGTCGACGGCGTTGAACTGATCCATGCGCACGCGGTTGGCGACCATCGACCAGGCGGTCAGCTTCGAGGTCGTGTTGGCGGCCACGGGCTTGCCGCCCAGATTCTGGACGTTGGCGACGGTCAGCGTGTAAACGCTGCCCTCGGTCTGCCGGCTGGTCGTGAGGCGCACGGTGCGGGGATCCACCAGCGTCGCCGCGCTGACGGTGAGTCCGCCGTCGAGGGTGTAATTCGAGGCCGCGGTCGCGGTCGGCGCCGTGACCGGCTGGTTGAAACGCACGGTGGCGGTCGTGAACGAGTCGCTGCCGTCGATGCCGAGGATGGCCGCCGGCTGGTTTTCGGTGACCGTGAGCACCACTTCGTCGCTCGTCACCGTCGCACCCGGCACCGAGGCCGTGACTTTGAACTTCGCGCCGGTGTCCGCCGGCTGCGCCAAGTCGATGGCGTACGTGGCGGCGTTCGCGCCGGGGATCACCGATCCGTTCCTGGACCACTGGTAAACAATCGCGCTGTTGTACGGCGACACGGCCACGGCCGCGGCCGTGAAGGTCACCGGCTGATAGGCCACCACCGTGGCGCTCACCGGCGCGTTCGACAGGGTGATCGACGCGCCCACGGGATCGCCCTTGCCCGCGGCGAACACTCCACCGCGGATGGCCGTGAGCTGGTTCGCGGGGGTCGTGTCCCCCTCCTTGCGCCAGGCCACTTCACCGTTGTCCCCGCCACCGCCTTCTTTCACGAGATACACGAACCCGTAACGCTGACCCGCCACCAGCGCCACTGGCTGGCTGGTCGCGAAGGTCGTCGTGTCGTCGTTGGCCACATCCGGCTCCAGGAACGCGTCGCAGCAGTCGGTCTCTTCCGCGATCGGCACATCGGTTCCGGGCACGGGCAACGCCGGACCCGCGGGGTTCAGGTAGAATGCGGACGCATCGTCGCTGCGGATGAAGAAGCGGAACTGGCCCGACTCCGGCGCGGTCAGCACTCCGGCCACCCGAAGGCCGTAGTTGTCACCAAACTCGGGTCCGGACGCCCCGCCGAAACCGAAGCTCAGTCCGTTGAGATAACGCGTGCGGTCGGGCGAGGCGGGATACTTCTCCGATTCGAGCAGCACCGAGACCGCAGTGCCAGAGAGGCCGTCATAGATCTCGCCCAACAGCCAGCCCGCCGTGTCCACCTCGGCCGCCGTCGTGGCGCTGATTGTCACCTTGTCGGATTCGTTCCCCGACACGTCGGTGGCGGACACCTGATAGGAGTAGGTGCGACCCGGGAAGACGTTGAGATCCACGTACTGCGTTACCGTGAGCAGGTTCGCGAGTTCCGTGCCGTCGCGATACACCTTGTAGGCCACGCGCCCGGAATTGTCGGACGCCGCGCCCCACGACAGCGCCACGCGTCGTGCACCAACCAGGTCGGCCTTCGCCGCCGTCGGCACCGTCGGCTTCTCGGTGTCCGCCGCGGTCGCCGAGGTGGTCAGCTTGATGTTGTCGAAGTGCGTGTGCTGGTTCTCACCGCCTGTGCGGCCGGCGAGGACAATCCGGCCCGGCGTCGGGAAGTACGTCGTCTGGTACTGGTCCAGGATCGTCTGTCCCTTCCAGGAAACCGAGAGTTTGCCCTCGCCCGTCAGGTCCACCACCAGCTTCTGCCAGCACAGGGTGTCCCACGACTCCGGTGAGAAAATATCTCCGGCCGCGGTCCAGAAATCCGCGTCACGCGGACCGGTCTGCAGGCTCGTGCCGTCGGCGCAGGCGCCATTGCGCGTCGCCAGTTCCTGACGCAGCACGGTCCTGTTGTCGACGCGCACGATAATGCCTTCGATGTCCGCGCCGTCAGGCAGAACGTTGCCCGACCAGGTGTCGAACGACACCGCGATGCCGGTCGTTGAACCGCCCTCGGGAATGCCTCCCGCGAAGTTCGCCGTGTTGCTCAGCGCGCCTTCCACCAGCAGGGGATCGTTCGCGCGCGCGAAGCTCACCGAGAAACCGTCCGCCGCGCGGGCGCCCTCCGGGTTGCCCACCCGCAGGTCCGCTTCGAACCGGAACGCGGTCACGATCTTGCCGTCATCGATGTCCGGAAAAATGAACCCGCTGTAGATGCTGTCCCGCGGATAACTCACCGCCAGGAATCCACCCGGATTACCCCCCGTCTCCTGCCAGGGCAGATCGTTGGCCGAGGTGACGACGTCCAGGATC
>CAZYJB010000480.1:0-3140 GCA_964647675.1 uncultured Verrucomicrobiota bacterium
GGGGAATCTCGTTTCAGGGCCCAGTTCCCAGACCGGGACACCGGGAAGAAGCTGCCCGAGCACCCGGGCGCGTTTGACGCCCAGGCCCTTGGTCGCGAGGTCGCTGGAGGTGATGCCGCCCTTGGCGACGAGGTAACTCGGACGGACTTCCAGCCGGCGGACCACTTCAACAAGGGCATCGGAGACCTTGGCGCCGATGTCCAGGCTGGCGGCTGCGTTCTGCCCTGTGACGAGGGCACGGCTGGTAAAGACCACCAGGTCCCGGCCCGCCGCCAGCGCTTGGTTTGTCCGCGTGATCACTCGCTCCGACTCCGCCACGTTGCGTGTCGGGTTCAGGAGATCCGTCACGGATAGTTCCACCCGTTCCAGTTCGGGATTCAGCATCAACGCATCCAGCTGCGCGGTGGTTCTCGGAACGTAAGAGCCCACCACGGTGATGCCACCCGAAGGGTGCGGGGCAGAGCGCCTCGCCAGCCGCCCGACGCTCCCGGGTTCCAAAGCCGCGGTTCCGAGCGGCCGCCATAACGCTTGCGGCTCCAGCCCGAGGCGCGCGGCGACAAACTGTGCGGCGGTACGAAAGAGGAATCGCCCTCCCTGCGCCTCAGCTTGGCCCAGGCCCGCGGCGAAAACCTCCAAATCGCGCGTTGCCGCGGCGTTGACGAGGCACACCGAGTTCGGAGGCAGCGACGCCAGCTTCTCCGTTACCGCCGCAGGCCCCTCGCGACGCAAATCGTCGAGGGTGACGGACGCAACCCCCGCGGCCTTGACCCGGCCCGAAGTCTTCTCCTCGACGAAATCCCGGAGATTGGACGACCGATAGCCGAAGGCGGGATCACGCGCGAACGGTGTCTCGGCGGCGGGTACCAGAGTGTCGCCTTCGGCGACATAGTGAACATCTCCAATGGTGTAGCGTCCGCCGGCATCAAAGAAGGGAATCAAGATCGTGGCATCGAACGGACCAAGCTCCGCCGTCAGCACATCGGTCTCGAGCGGGTAATGACCGCGCAGGGTTGAGTCGCTGCGGGAAATCACCGTGAAGGCACGGCAGCATCGTTGGCGCGAGTGAGCCGGTTCGGAAGCAAGGCCCTCGTTTCGCCAAACTGCTTCCCGGAGATGGCTCGCGATCTCCCGGTTCAACTCCCGGGCCACGTCCGAAGGCAGGCTGCGCGAGTTGGTCAGGATGTAGAAGCAACGTTCCGGACCGGCAAGCTCCGCACGCAAGGTGTCCACATCCCACACCGCCAGCACCGGCACATCGTGGACGGTTTGCGTGCCGGTGGGATCGTCATCGAGCACGACGAGCTTGTGGCCGGGTTGCGAGGCAAGGGTGCTGCGGATCTGGGGCCGCAGATCCTCCGGCCACGGCGGGGGCAGGATGCCGAGAATCCGGGCTTTGTTGCCGGCTCCGTTCATTTCATCCCCCCGTCAATTCCACCTGCACGCCCTGGGTCGCCGCGTTATCCAGGAACACCGCCCTCTTGCCCTGTGTTCCCTGATGCGGCTTGGGTGCGGGCGGCACCGGCGAGTTCCTCATCGCCTCGCCGACATCCTCGACCTTGAAGCAGAGATGGTGCAGCCCCGGCCCGTTCTTCACGAGCCAGGCCTGCAGCGGATGTCCGGGCGTGAGCGGCTGGACGAGCTGCAACTGAGTGTTCCCCAGGTCGAGGTGCGTGAGGCGCACAGATCCGTCGTTCACGTCCTCACTGTAGAGCACGGGGAATCCCAGCGTGTCGCGCCACACTTTCAGGGCGGCTTCGGTGTCCGGCACCGCGATGGCGAGATGGTCGAGTCCTTGATGATTCATAATGGCTTCACGTCCACCGGCGAATGAGTTTCTGCGGATTGGTAAATCGCTTCCTGCACCGTCAGCGTTTTCAGGTACTCCTCGCCGCTCGTTTCGAATGGCCGGTCATCCAACATGCGATCCGTGAAATGGCGCTGCGTGAAGTAGCAGCAATCGCCGGCGAAATTCCGGTCAGCGCGCTCGTAGGGCAGCTCGACCTCCTTCTCGCCCAACCGCTGCAGCGTCAAACGAGAATCCCCTGCCAGGCGGAGGCTCCCGGCGCTTCCCTCGACCAGAAACTCGCCAAAGGTGTAGCGCGGATTGCGCGCGGTGGTCTCGTTGTAACGGTTCGCGTCCCACTCGCCGAGGGCGCCGCTGGCGAATTCAAACACCACCAGCGCGCAATCCTCGCCCTTGATGACGGGGTTCAACCGGCGGTGCCAGGCCGTGACGCGCGAGATCTCCCCCGCGAGATAGCGATAGGTGTCAATGAAGTGTACGCCGTTCTCGAAGACGAGCAGACGCGGATACTCGCGGAAGTAGGGCTGTCGGGGGATGTAGGCATTCTCCCCCCACCCGTCGCCCATGCGCGAACGGAAGGCCATCGAATGCAGGGTGCCGATCGTCCCCGCTTCGAGCTGGCGCTTGATTTCACGGTGCCACGGCTGAAAGCGGAAGTTCTCGTGAACCATGAACCGCACCTTCGCCGCCGCGGCATGGGCGACAATGGCCTTTGCCTCCTCAAACGTCGGCGCCAGCGCCTTCTGGCAGATGATGTGGATGCCGCGCCGCGAGGCCTCGGCGCAGATCGTCTGATGGGAGTGCGGCGGCGTGATGACGTCCACGAAGTCAGGCCTCTCCACGTCGAACATCTCGCGGTAGTCGGCGTAGAGTTTGTGATGCTCGAACCTCCTCGTGATCTCGGCCGCCTTCACCGGATCGCGATTGCTGAACGCGACGATCTCGACCTCGGGAATGCGGGTCCAAGCCTCGTACTGGAAGTGGCTGAAATAGCCGGCTCCGATGCAGACGCCTTTGAGCTTCTTGGTTGCCATGTGTCGGCGCGTTACTGGGTCTCTGCGGGCGGCCAGATGATGCATTCCACGGAATGGGTCTTAGGACAGGCGACGAGCGTTGCGACGTGAGAGCACGTTTTAACCATGGTTGATCTCCTTTGCTGGGTTCGCCAGCAGCCAGCAGATGATGGCCAAACCACTCAAGGCTGCTGCGGTGAAAAAGAACGCCTCGTTGCCCTTCGACGATTCCGGCAGATAGGCAAACGCCAGCGCCGTGATGGCTGAGCCGAGATTTCCCGCCATGTTCATCGTGCCGCTCACCGCGCCTGCGTGGTTGCCTC
>CAZYJB010000480.1:3150-4278 GCA_964647675.1 uncultured Verrucomicrobiota bacterium
TATCAATGCAGAACGACCACGATGGACTCAGTGTCATGTCGGCGCCGAAGATGGCAATGGTCAGCCAGAGCACTGCGCCTCCCGCCGTGGCCTGCGAGAGACTCATCACCATGCCGAGCGCGGCGAGCACAAAGCCCGCGATGGCTGGAACCTTTCGCGAGAGGGAAACTTCACCGCGCCGGTAGAGAAAATCCACGAGCCAGCCGGAGAGGATGTTTCCCACCGCGCCGCCCAGCAGCGGAATCATCGCGTAGAGTCCAGCGTCCACCGCGGTGAGGGTGTATTTGGCCTTCACGTAGGGATAGAGCCAGGTGAGGCTGAA
The DNA here is from genome assembly GCA_964647675.1 of uncultured Verrucomicrobiota bacterium. Taxonomy (GTDB): domain Bacteria; phylum Verrucomicrobiota; class Verrucomicrobiia; order Limisphaerales; family CAIMTB01; genus CAIMTB01. The sequence goes on from CAZYJB010000480.1 coordinate 3,473, forward strand.
GAAGAAGGTGAAGTTGCTGCCGAAGTATTGAATCATCATCAGCCAGAGATTGCCGGATGCGAACAGCGTGCCGACGCGCAGGGGCCCGGGTTTCGCATTGTTCGCGCCGCCGTCCTGGCGATTCGCGAGGATGAATGCGAGTTCCTGTCTGGAAATCGTCTTATGCTGCGAGGGCTCATCGCGAAACCAGAGCCACCAGAACGCCGCCCAGGCGAATCCGACGACCATCAGCACGAGGAACGCCTTGTGCCAGCCGATCCCATGGATGAGCCAAGCCACGCCCGGCATTGCCAGCGCCGCGCCCAGGCGCGAACCGGAGAAGTTGATGCCTTTGACCAGGCCGCGCTCGCTCACGGGAATCCACGAATACACCACGCGCGCCATGCCGGGAAACGCGCCTGCTTCGCCCGCGCCAAACAGGAAACGGATGACGAGCAGGCTCACGAAATTCCAAGCTGCAGCGGTCAGGCCCGTGAACGCCGACCACGCCGTGACCACGACCGTCAAAACAAGACGTCCGCCAATGCGATCCGCCATGGTGCCGCCGGGGGTCTGAAACAGGGCGTAGCCGAACGCGAACGACGCCAGCACCCACGACCATTGTTCCTTGCTCAAGCCGAGATCGGCGCTGACGGCGTCCTTGGCTGTCGAGATGCAGGTGCGGTCGACATAGAGCAGAACCGAGAGCAGGAACGTGCAAAGGATGAGCAGGTGACGGCGCGCGATCATGCGAGCAATCGGGCTAGTTCATCGTGTCGCTTCAGCAAGCGTGCGCACAGCCGAGCTTTGGGCTGATTTGAGAAGTC
>CAZYJB010000481.1:0-4269 GCA_964647675.1 uncultured Verrucomicrobiota bacterium
GTACGCCGTCTCACCGCTCGTGAGCTGTCCCCGGACCAACAGGACGTGACGTCCGGTTCCAAAGGTCACCGGCGGCATCGAAACAATCTCGTCGATCGGAAACGGACCCGCCACCCGCGAGAGTACGGACCCTCCGGAAGGCAGGGCATCGCCACACCAATCCGTAAGCTCCAAATACTCCGATGTGTTCAGAATCTCGCCCGGGTTATCATCATTCGCCGGAGGGATGGACTTCCTGAGTCGACCTTCGGGAATGAGGAGCATCTCGCACTTAGCCAATCGATGCACGGCAGACTCATCATTCGGGCCGTAGGCCGAAACCTCCGGCGTCTCGGCGATGCCGCTTCCCAGAATCAACCTGTGGAAGGGATACAGGAGCGTCGGGAATACGTCCGCAGCCACCGGACAACCCCGCCGCTTCGTCACCGTGAGGACGGCCGGTGCCGACGCATGGGCGCCACCCGGTCCATGGGCTTCGGCGACCACGGATTGTCCATTGTGGATCAGTTGGGCGGTGAACGCGAAGGAGCTCCCGCGCACTCCCGTATCTGCTCCAGCCAACAACCACCGAATCTCGCTCACTGAACCGCCTCCTTCCGTGCCCGCCTGAAACCTCACAGCCGTCCCTTCCTCGACGCTCACACTCCCCGGCGTCACCACCACCCGCGGCGGCACAGGACGACGGCGCACTGTGAGTGGTACGCCCACGCGATCGACACCGCCCGGTCCGCGAGCTTCGCAAACAATCCTGTGGCCGTCATGCGCGACAACCGCAACGAACGAAAAAACCGCCCCCCGGGACCCCGTGTCCTGGTCGTCGAGTTTCCAAACCATCTCGTTGACTGGACCTCCCCCGCCGGTGCTCGCTTGCAGGGTCACGGTATCGCCCTCGATTACCGTGATCGCGGCGGGCATTACCGCAACGCTCGGCGCGCGGACAACCCTGATGTTGAAGGTCTGATCGGGTTGCCCCATCACCCGCAGTCTGATCTCCAGGTTCCCCGGCGTCAGATCCGGATAACTTAACTCGCCAGTCACTTGCTTGGACACGTCCTTAATCTTCGTTCCACCGAGGGTCAATATCGCGCCCCACTGCTGATCCTTGGGTACGTTGAAGAGAATTTTAAACCTGCCGGTGGGGATACGCAGCCCCTCCACGAGGGCCGTGCCATCGGCGAATCGGATGTTGGTGAGCCGCGGGGACGCCCCCGCAGCGGTCAGGATCCCCATCAGGAGAATCACCATGCTTTTGTAGAATGTGTTCATAGGATGAATGGCCTTTCGGACAACTTGTAAGACCAGGGTGAATCCAAAAACCGGACAGTAATTCGCAAAGAGACCGTCTCTGGGCCCGATCCCGACTCTCCGCCGGGATCAGGACACGCTGCCGGAGTATCACCGGGGATTCCTCTCGAAGTAGCTCAGCAAAAGCTTCTTCCGCGACGTGGGCGATGCGGAAACTGAGGTCACATCGCGTTCCGAGCCGATCTCGACCGACCAGCCGTCGTACTCCCGGAAGGCATGATAGGTCCAGTTCCAGCCGCGACGCTCAAAGTACTGGACGCAGTCGCGGAGGTAGTCGTGGGCATCGTCGAAGGGCGCCCACCGCACCGCACTGAACTCTCCCACATAGATGGGAACGCGGTGGCGCTTCTGGAAGGCGGTGACCTTGTCCAGCATCCTCTTCACCTTGCCCTTGTCGGTCGCCGAGCGGTACCGGACCCCCATCGGGCGCTCGAAGAGACCCTGGTGGGTGAATTCGCCCGGGTGATACATGTGAACCGAGTACACGCAATGGGCGACCGGAGGCGCTGGCAGGTAGCGCAGAAGCGAGGGTGCACCGTAAGGCGACTCGATGATGATCGGACGCGTCGCGTCGAAACGGCGGATCCTCCGGGCCGTTCGCTCGGCCAGGCTGGCCCAGGCCCGGTACCCGGATCGCTTGGAGCCGGTCCGAGGCTCGTTCAGAAGATCGTATCCCCAGATCGTCGGGTTGCCGGCATACCGACGCGCCAACCCGGCCCAGAGCTGCACGAAGGCGTCCGCGAATGCTGGGTTATTCAGCACTCGGGAATGACCCGCAGCATCCAACCCACCCGGTGAGACGTGCAGGTCCAGGACCACCCGGATCCCCTGCTTCGCGCACTCGGCCAGTTTTCCGTCCAGAATCGCCAACTGACCGTCGAACCACCGGAGGTACGTCGCCTCGTCCCACGTGCTTACCACCTCATGGTCGGCAACGAATTGCCAGCGGATCAAATTGACCTTCCAAACCGCGCCCAACTCACCCAAATCCGAAACGGTAAGGCTGTTCGGATCCACCATCACGCCGCGCCAGCGGGTCTCGGCAAAGGCTGAGTTCCACCACATCCCGAGACCGAGAAGTATGCCAATGAGCCATCGTGCCATGTGCAGGGTCGCTCGCGCTCAAAGGGAGGCGACCCACGCCGGAAAGCCAGATTCACAAGAACCCGAACCTGCCGGCATACCGGGCAGTCGCACCCGGTCCGGAGGAATTGCAATCCCCTCCGGCGGTCACCTGCGCCCGATCAAACGCGAGGTTCCACTGGGGAGGACTGTGGTCGGGCCCAATACCGGACAGCTTTTCTTCAGAGCCCGGTCCCAGCGTCGGGGCGTGGGAACCTCAGGGGACCGCCGAGTAGGAGCCGCGGATCGGAGCCGCGGTCTGGAGCGGAGCCTCGAGCTGAAGCGTGATCGTCGCTGAGGCGATATCCTCCCGTCGCAGCCGATTGGGGGGAAGATTGGTGGACACCGGTCGCACGGTCAGAATCCCCGTCGCGGTCAAGACCAGGCCCTGTCGGCTGCGACCCTCCAAGGTGACGCGATAGAACTCCCGACCCGTCTCAGCCAGGCGGTTGACTCCCGGATCGTCGGTGGCGCGCTGCAAGCTCCCCGTCAGAATGCTGGAATCCGTCAAAGGAAGCCGGATCCCACCCGAGGTGAGGTCCAGACCGAACACCGGAGGACTGGGCACCAGAGCCGCCAGCGGCGACGGGGATGGCAGTGTCGGAGTCCCGTCGGCGTTCCGGGTTCCGCTCGTGTCAACGAAGGCCAGGCGGAGCGGGAACTCGTCCCGACCGGGGGAAAACACCAGGAACGCGACGACCAGTGCCGCCACCGCCGCACCACAGGTCAGCAGAAATCGGCGGTCGAACCACCAGGATCTCTCTTCTTCGCTGGCCCGGCCTCCCGCATCGGCGGACGCCCGCAACTCCTCGACTCGCCTCCGGATCTTCGCGAACTCGGCATCGCTGATGTTTCCGAGCTTCTCCTCATCGCGCCGCAGGTACTGGCCGTAGCGCCGCAGAATCTCCTCGGGGGAGGGTGAGTCAGGCTTCATAGAGCTTCTCCACCAAAACCAAGTTTCTCCAACTCCGCAATCAGAGCTAACCTCAGCCGATAGATACGCTTGGCAACCGCTTCCTCGCTCTGGCCGACCATTTTGCTGATTTGCGGGTTCGTGTACCCTTCGAAGAACCTGAGATATGCACACAGCCGATCGATCGGCTTCATCCCCGACAAGATACTCTGGATGGCGTCGACCTGCTCCTTGGCGAGTATCGCCTCATCCGGAGAGAGTCCGAGTTGCCCCGTCAGAGGAGCGTCCGTGTGGGATTGCTCGTCCGGAGCCTCCAGATCGACGCCTGTTTCATCCGATTCACGCCGTGACCTCGAACCTCTCCCAGGCCTGAAAAGATCGACCAACCGGTCGAGGAACTTGCGGTGCCCCATCGCCCTGCGCGCGTAGTCAATGCCGACACGATAGGTTATGGCATTCAGCCAGCCCCAGAATTGAGGCTCCGTCGTACCCTTGAAGGAAGACAAGGCTGCCATCATCCGGGACAAGACATCTGAAGTTGCATCTTCCAAGTCCTCGGCGTTGACGAATCCGCGCAATCGCCAACTTATCCTGCCGATCGCCCGGTTGAACAAGATCCGAGCGGCCTCTTCCGACTCGCCGGCCCGCGGGCCGGACAGGCCAAATGCCCTCGCACTGGCAATCAGGTCGGAAAGATTCTCGTCGCTCACGGCTCCCGAAGCATAGAGTGGCTTCAGAATGCTTTGGAACCGGAAACAGCCGAGCATTCCCACGCCGTCGCCCTCCCCTAGGGCGACGGCCTCATTCGTATCCCCCCCGTCAGTCAGCTCCTTTCCTGCGGGGGGTGTGCGCGGTGGCTAATTGGACACCGCGCCTCTATTCCTCCGCGGCGACGTAGCGCCGGAGACCGCCCTCGTGGGGGGCGCGAC
>CAZYJB010000482.1:0-4269 GCA_964647675.1 uncultured Verrucomicrobiota bacterium
GCGATGCCGGCGTAGACGGTGACCATGATCATCAGGAACCGACGGTCCGCTACGGTCGCGCCGACGATGGAGGTCAACGGTCGCGCGTCGTTCACCCTCGCCCGGCGATCGAGCTCGGTCACCGCCTGGCGCAGCATCGGGATCAGCGCCGTGGCGTCACGATCAGCGCGGACCACCACCTGGGCGCCGCCGAAGGCGTACTGCCAATAGAACCGCGGCACCGGTGCGTCTTCGAGGCGCACATCGCGCGTGTCCTTCACCACGCCGATCACTTCGAGGACGCGATCCGGATTCGACCCCACCGTGAACCGCCCGCCCACCGCCGACTGGCCGGGAAACAGCACACGCGCCGCGGTGGCATTCAGGATCACCTGGAGGCCATAGCCATGGTCATCGAGTTCTGCATCGCTGAAGAGGCGTCCCTCGAGCAGGGGAATGCCCATCGCCGGAAAATAGTCGAAGGCCACGAAGGTCGCCGCCACCGCCGGCCGGTCCGCTTCGGGCAACGGCCGACCCACCACATTCGGGCGCTCCGCGAAGGTCCACTTCCCGGTCAGCGGCACGGACGAAATCGTGCCCACCGCCTGCACGCCGGGCAGCGCCGCCAGGCGTTCGCGCAACGCGCGGTAGAAACGGCAGACGTCGCCGTTGGTGTCAAAGTTCCGGGTGGTCAAATCCATCGTCACCACCGACTTCGCCTGGTACCCGAGATCCTGTCCCAGAAGCCGCCGGAAGCTCTCGAGCAAGGCACCTGCCGCCAGCACCAGCACTAGCACCGCGGCCACCTGCCCCGTCGCGAGGCGGTTCTGCCACGTGCGGATTCGCGGGTCGCCCACGCTTCGTCCGCCGGTGCGCAACGCTTCCGCGGCGTCCGCGCGCGATTGATGCCACGCGGGCAGCAACCCAAACACCAAGGCCGTCAGGACGCACAAACCCACGGCAAAGCCCACCACGGTCCCGTCGACCTTGACCTCTTCGATGAAGGGCACGGTCGACGCCGCGAGTCCTCGAAGTCCGTGCAGCCCGAGCGTTGCGAGCCCCACACCCGCGAGGCCACCCGACACGGCGAGGATCAGGCTCTCGCCCAAGGACTCCCTCATCAGACGCGTGCGCGCGGCGCCCATGGCCAGCCGCACCGCCAACTCGCGCCGACGCGAAAGGCCGCGCGCCAGGAGCAGGTTCGCCAGGTTGACGCAGCAGACGAGGAGGACCGCCGCCACCGCGCCGCCCAGCAGCGGAATGCCGTGCCGCGCACGGCCCAGCACCTGGTCACGGAAACTGGTCAGCGCATACTCCACGTCGCGGTTGGTCTCCGGGCTTTCCTCCGCGAGTCGACTCGCCAGGACCGCCATCTCGGCCCGCGCCTGGGCCGGTGTCACGCCGGGCTTCAGACGCGCCACGACGGGGAACATCCGCGCGCCCCGCGACGTGCGGTCCTCCTGCCCGGGCTCCCCCATCGGCAGCCAAAACCCCTTCTCGCCCTCGTGCAGATGGGACCCGGTCCCGGGGGACGGAGCGCCCTCGATCGGGAATCGGAATCCTTCCGGCATCACGCCAACGATCTCGCGCGCCTTCCCACCGAGCCGCACGGTCTGCCCCAACACGCCTGGGTCAGCCCCGAACCGGGACTTCCACGACCCGTGTCCAAGCAGGGCCACCGGGGCATCCGATTGGATCTCCTCCGCGCGGAAGAAGCGTCCGAGGACGGGCCGCACCTGCAGGACGTCGGCCAGCTCTAGCCGGGCACGCATTGCTTCGACATCCACGGAATCTCCCTTCACCTCCCAGGCCTCCTCGGTCGAACCGAAAGTCGACACCGCGGCGAAGCTGGGGACGGACTGCCTCAGATCCTCGATTTCACGCCAGGACAATGCGGCCTCGCTCATGCTGGAGTGCGCCCTGGCCAGCCGCACCCACATGAGCCGGTCCTCGTCCTGGAATCCGAGCGGCCGGCCCAGAACGGCCTTCGCCACGCTAAAGACCACGACGTTTGCACCGATGCCCACGGCCAGGGTCAGAACCGCCACCGCGGTGAAGCCGGGCGACTTCGACCACTGTCTCAGGAGGTAACGCCACGCATGCATGTGATCGGGTGCGACGCCGTGATGGGATCGCAATCCCACCCGGAAAGCACGCCGGATGCCATGGGACAGACACGTTTACTCACCCGGGGGAGGACAAGTGATGAACGCCGCCCCGGGTCGCAGCGAACCGGATGGTGCGCGTTCGGCACGTCAGATTTGTTCGTCCTCCTTCGCGCTCTTCGCGCCTTCGCGTGCGAATGCCTTTCCTGCCGCGGCAAGGCTTCGGCTAAGGAGTTCCGGCGGGCTGAAGTGCTGCGAAGCCTCGAGCCCATCGCCCATGGGATTCCGCCGTCCCGTTCGCGGGAAGACACCCTTCGTTCGCCGTTCGCCCTCCTGGCAGAGATCGTCTCCCGATTACTGCTCCGGATCGTCCGCCCCCCGGCTCCGTCCCGTCGCCCGAGCCTTGAATGCCCGGAGGCGCCGCGACGTCTCCTGCCGCGAATACGTCTCCGACATCAGCCAGCGAAGACCTCTCTCCAATTCATCAACCGACATTCGCGCCGGCTGGAACGTGACATCGAACAAGGTGCACTGGTCCCAGAACTTCTCGGTGAGCAACCGGCCTTCGCGCCGCAAGCGCGTGTGGAGGGGAGTCCCGGGAAACGGTGTGAGCACGGTGTACTGGACCTCAGCCAGCCCGGAGCGCCTGACGAAATCGAGCAGCGCGGGAAAGCTGTTCGTCGTCTGGCTGTCGAGACCCAGCACGAAGCAGCCATTGACCGAAACGCCCCTGGATTGAAGGACGTCGATCGCGCGGAGATATCGGGACGCGGTGCGCTGCTTCCAACCGGCCGGATCGAGTCCGCCGAGGTGCCTGGGCTCCGGGCTCTCCAACCCGATCAGCACCTGGCGGCAGCCGCTCTCGGCCAGCAGGTCACACAATTCCGGATCCTGCACGATCGAGACGTCGGTCTCGGTGAACCATCGGATTTCCTCCCTGGCCACGGCACGGAGGAACTCCCGGCTCCACTCCCGATTCAGGAAGGTGTTGTCATCCGCAAGTTCGAAGAATGGCAACCCGACGCGGCGCTTCGCTTCTCGAATCTCGGCGATCACCGCCGCTACGGGCTTCTGCTGGAAACGGTCGGTGATGCGAAGGCTCGCGCCGCAGAACTCACACTGTCGCGGGCATCCCCGTGATGTCTGGACGGTCACTCGATTATATGGCCGGCCGGTCAACAGATCGAACCGAGGCATCACGGGTGTCGGGCTTTGGAACAACCGATCTCTCGCCCCTGCGTACACCCCAAGCAACCGTCCGCCCGCGGCGTCGCTCACGACCCGTGCCCAGACGCCTTCCGCTCCGCCGGTCACCACTGCATCGGCGTGCGCCAATGCCTCGTCCGGCAGAGCTGAAGCGTGCAATCCTCCAATCACAACCTGAGTCCCTCGGGCCCGGTAAGCGTCCGCCAATTCGTAAGCCTCGCTGATCTGCGCCGAGAGCGACGAAATCCCAACCAGATCGAATTCCGGAAGGGCCAGTGTCCTGCTGCCGGCACCGCACCAAACGTCGGGCGCCCGGGCATCGGGGACCTCGAGGTACGCGATGTCGTGACCGGCGGGCGTCAGTGCGGCGACGGTCAGGAGCCCAAGGCTCGGCATCGCTGCGATCACGCGGCCGCGTCGCACAAATCCCGGCAAGGTCAGCCCCAACGCCGCCAACTCAGGCTGTTGGACCCGGACCCCGCTCAACGCGATCAGGCCAATCCTCATGGGGGAGGTGGCGACCCTGGAGGTTCTGATTCGCCACCTGCTGACCGAGTGCCTTGGGAATCCGACTCCCGCAGCGACTCCTGCAGGAGCGACGCGGCCGTCTCCCACCCTTCGATTTCAGAGTTTCTCATCCGCCGTGCGAGACCCGAGACCCAGACCCGTCGGCTATCCCGCCATGGGGCCAACCACGCGTTGGTGGCAAGATTCTCGCCGAACTCCGAAAAGTTCCGGGAGAGTACCGAAGCCATCTCGAATGCGTCGGATACGGACTCTTCGGGCAGGAGCAACGGATTCGCTGTTCTCTTGTGGTACCGGAGAACACTCCCGAAGAGTTCATCCAGCCGACGGGTAAGATGCGCTCGAATCCACTCAGGGTCCGATGGACTGACGTTGCGGATGAATCCCGCCATTTCCTCGAAGCCAAGCCATTGCGTCGGATCGGGAGGCAATGACCGCGCCGCGGCAAAGCCCC
>CAZYJB010000483.1:0-4268 GCA_964647675.1 uncultured Verrucomicrobiota bacterium
CGCGTCGCCTCGAAGCCGACCTGCGCAATTGCCTCCTGCTGCCGCGCACGGGACTGGATCTGCTCCTCGGCCGCTTTGCGCCGGGTGATGTCTTGGCAGGTACCAATGGCGCGCACCGGTCTGCCCGCCGCATCCTTGATCGCCTGCCAGCGCTCCTCGACGAACTTGATTCGCCCATCGGGGAACGACAGACGGTGCTCGATGGAAAACTGCCCCGGCTGACCGATGGAACGCTGGAACGCCTCGTCCACTCTTTCCCGATCCTCGGGGTGAACCCGCTCCAGGAATCCCTGATGCGTGGGCACGAATTCATCCGGGCTGGTTTCAAAAATGCGGAATGTTTCCTCCGTCCATTTGGCTCCGAGGGTCGCCAGTTCCGTCTCCCAGCTGCCGACATTCGCCACCGCCTGCGACTCGTGCAAGCGCCGCGTCTCTATGGTCAGCTCTTCAGCGAGCCGGCGCTGCTCCTGTTCCTTCTCGCGGAGGATTTCCTCGGCGAGTCGCCGCTCAGTGACGTTGATGTGCATCACCACCACGCCCGCCCCGGGAGTTTCGCTCAATGGCGTCACCATCAGCCTGAACCAGCGCTTTTCGGTGGGCGAATGACAGGGATACTCAATCGAGAAATCCTTCTTCTCTCCGCTCAACACCTTCCGGATACCAGTCGCCACCGCCTGCGCTTCATCCGCATTTCCACCATGCGCGCTGTCGCAGACGCCGAGGTAATTATGCCCCACGAAAAAGTCCGAGCGTTGCGGCACGCTCGCCGTGGCGAACCGTCGCCATGCTTCATTCACCGCAACGATCATCCCTTGCGAATCCAGCAGGGCAATGTGCGCCGGCAGCGCGTTGAGAATGCCCGTCTGCGTTTCCGCCATCGCGCGCTGCGCGGCTTCGCTGCCCCGCAGTTTCTCCTGGGCTTCCCGGAGGAGATACGCTTCGCTGCCCTCGCTCATCACAGCGTCCAATTGCCCGCCCGTCAGCGCCTGCAGCTCCGCTTCCGCCTCGCGAAGGGTGCGGACCAGTTCGACGATTCTCGCATCGGGGTCCGTCATCGCCTTGAGCGTTCGCTTTTTCATGGGACAGCAACCTTGATTCCGAAGGTTTGCAGCACGGTCTCCGCGTCGCTGAGATTGCCGATGACCTTCCGCACTGGCTTCGGGGCCAGCTTCACCACCGTGGGGGTGAGAAGCACACCGTCCTCCAGCGCCTGCTTCGGGTGGCGCAGCACATCCACGACCTCGATTTCATGACGCTCCGGCAGGTGCATCCGGCAGATCGCATGCAGGTTTGCCACCGCCCTCACGGAATTCGGAGCCTCTCCGGCGATATAGAGTCTGAATTTCATCTGCGGGGCGCCTCTCATTCGTCGTCCGCTCCACGCAATTTGTTCAGCCGCGTCCAACCGCGAGCTTGTTCTGCGGCCCCTTCCGCCCCCTCGCGGACCAGCGCCGCCTTCTCGGCGCGCTTCGCGGCCAGCTCACGCTGCAACCTGTTGAGTTGTGCCTGCATGTCCGATTCCTCGCTTTCGATCAGAGCCCGCTTTCGCTCGGCCACCGCCTCGATCTCGTGCCGCGCGGCCTGGACTTGGCGTTCCTTTTCCCAGCGCAGCGTGCCCATCAGCACTTCGCCACCGGCGGTGTAGGCGTCCGCCAGGGTGACCCCGTCATCGCTCAGGACCAGTTCCCGCACCTGATTGGAGTGTTTAGTCCCGCGTGATTTGATGATGGAAATTCCCCGGTTCCGCTCGCCGGCGTGGACCAGATAGTTCAGATGGATCCAAGTGTCGGCGATGGTCGAGATTTGCAACGGCGTGCCCTCGGTGTTCGGCCCGGCCTCGTCCAGCAGGCTCGTGCAGAGGAGCGTGACGTCTTCCGATTTGGACCAGTCGATCAACCTCTCCGCAACGCTGTGCGCGATGTTCTCGAGGCAGGATTTTGCAAATGCGGATATCGGATCGATGACCACGCAGCGGGCGCGGTGCTCGCGCGCGAGAGTTTTGATCCGCATAAGGTGGATCTCCGCGCTGCCGACGATGGTGCGGGCCGAAATCAATCGCAGCAGCCCCTTCTTCACGAAGCGCTCCAGCCGGATGCCGACCGAGGCGAGATTGCGTGTCACTTCGTTGGCGTCCGAATCGAAGCTGATGAAGAGCGTGCGTTCGCCGCGCGAACAAGCCGCCTCGGCAAAGGCGCCGCTGAGAGTGGACTTCGCCGTCCCCGGGAAACCGGTGATGAGGACGCTCGCACCGCGGAAGTAGCCCCCGCCGAGCATCCCATCGAGCCGCTTCACGCCGCTCGAAACGCGCTCCGTCGTCACCGGCCGTTCTTCCTGCCCGAGGCTCCCCGTGCCGGCGACCTCCAGCCCGCCGCCGCCAATCAGGAAGGGCGACTCATTCTCGGAGAACGCGGAGCCTCGGTATTTCACCACGCGCAAGTTCCGCTGCGACACGCCTAGCATGACCTCGTGCCGGAGGACCACGGCGCAATCCACCATGAACTGCATGAATCCAAGGTGAGATTGATTCGCGGCGTTCGAGTTCCGCCCGCGTGTCTTGGCGGTGATGATCGCCGTGAGCCCTCGCGCAAGGAGCCACTCGTTCAGCCGATACACTTCGCGCCGTTCCGCCGCTGGATCGTTGAGAAGCGCCAGGACGACGTCGAGTGCATCGAAGACGATGCGGCGCGCCTTGATCTCGCGCACTTTCGCAACCAGGGTGGCGAGCATTCCCCCGAGGTCGAAATTCCCCGACTGCACCAACTCCGCCGTTGGCTGGGCATCGAGGATGAACAACTTCTTTTTCTGCAGAGCCTGAAGCGCCCAGCCAAACTTTGCCGCATTGGAGATGATGCGCTCGGAGCTTTCCTCGAATGCGACGAAGATGCCCGGTTCGTTCTCATAGCGCGCGCCGTTGACGAGCGTCTGGAGCGCCAGGAGCGTCTTCCCCGATCCGGGGCTGCCTTCGACCAGCGTCACCCGACCGCGGGGCAGCCCGCCCTGGGTGATGGCGTCAAGTCCCTCGATGCCCGTGCGCGCCTTGGCAGAATTGGGAGGTGGAAATTTTTTGGAGTTCATATTCAGGAGCTCCTCATGAGTTGAGTTCGCTTTCGCACGGGTTTCCCGTGGCGCGTGGCTGGCTGCCGGCCAGGGACACCACGAACAGATTGATGTCAGTCATTCTCATGTGACTCAGTGGTGGGTGGTTGTTGCCGCGGGATGCCTTTCGGCAAAAGGCAGCAGTTTCCGAGGCAGGATAAGATGCACGGCGTCAACTCGGCGCGCATCGTCTGCTTGGCGACAAATCCCACGGCTCCCGCCTCCCGGGCGGCCTCGCGATACTCCAACCCGCCATGGAGCGTCAGCATGATCACCGCCGGGGAGTTTGCCTCGGCGGTGATCCGGCGAGCGGTCTCAATGCCGTTGATCCCGGGCATGGCCAAATCCAACAGCACGACATCAGGAGACAGGCGGAACGTTTGTTCGATCGCTTCGGCTCCGGATGTGGCCGCAGCGACCACCTCAAAACCGTGTTGCTTCAACCCGGAGAGGAAATCGCCGACCAGCGAAAGAAATTCCGCGTTGTCGTCCGCCAACAGTATCCGAATGGTTTTCATCGCCGTCGTATGCCGACTTTTTGTGCTGTAAGAATTCTGGTGACCGGGCCAAACGCCAATTGGGGGGAACCTGTAATGGCAGGGAGGAAAAGCCTGTGTTGAACGCGCGGCCTGCCGCCAAGCTAGCAAGCGTGCGAGCCAGCCTCGTTGGCTGACCCATTCCACGAACCAGGCGTACTTCCGCGGCTCTGAGAACGTCGCCCGCGTCCGCGAATGGCGGGCTGCCCATCCCGGCTATCGGCGTCGCGCGAGCACGAGGTCTCCCCTTGCGTTACAGGATGTCGGCCCGCCTCAAAATATTGCGGTGCAATGGGTTGAGCCAAGCTCGGCCCAAGACTTCTCAACGCCTGCGTTGCAAGATACCTGCCAGGTTCAACTCCCTCTCCTGCTGGGTCTTATGCACCAGATCCTCGATTCACCGCTACAGGAGGACATCCTCCCTTTCGCCCGCCGTCTGATAGGCAAGGGACAGGACCTGCTGGATCGACCGTCCCCACGACGTTCGGCCGCTGCGCCGCACTCCTGTCCATGAACCCCAAGCGCCTTCTCGGGCGGGATCGTCCCCGCACTGTTCCCACCCAGTTCAGCTGGGTGGACCATCGCCTCGTTTGTCACCAACGACTCGGTGACTGCGAGCCGCCGGCCTGGGCACTC
>CAZYJB010000484.1:0-1158 GCA_964647675.1 uncultured Verrucomicrobiota bacterium
TGGGCGGAACTCTGACGGCGACGCCGACTCTCGCGATGAAGACGTTTCGGAAGGTATTGTTCTGGGTCCACTTGGTGATCGGGTTGGCGGCGGGTGGCGTCATTGCCATCACGGTCGTCACCGGCGCGAGCATGGCCTTCGAGAAGCAGGTGCTCGCGTGGTCGGAACGCGATCTGCGCCGCGTGACGCCGCCCTCCGTACACGCGCCGCGCGTGGGCATTGATCAGTTGGTCGCGAAGGCGCGCGAGGCGGTGCCGGGCGGCCAGCTCGCCAGTGTCACCGTGCGTTCCGATCCGGCGTCGGCAGTGACGCTCTCCTTCGGGCGCACCAACACGGTCTATGCCAATCCCTACTCGGGCGCGGTGACGTCGCTGACGTCGACGCCCTACCGGGACTTCTTCCAACTGATGCTGCGCTGGCATCGCTGGCTCGGCGTGGCGACACCCCCCCCTGGCGCGCAGGCCCCAGGACAGCCCTCAGGCGCGCGGACCGAAGTCGAGGCGCGCTCCGCCGCCGCCAGTGTGGAGTCCGGACGCGAGCGCGTCGGGAATGGCAGGCCGGGCGCGGAATCCACGGGCACCGCCGAGGGAGCACGTCGCGAAGGGCCCGGCGGCCTGCGCGCGGTGACCGGCACGGTGGTGGGGGTTTCGGCCTGCATCTTCGCGACGCTCTGCGTGAGCGGGCTCTACCTCTGGTGGCCGCGGAACTGGCGATGGAACACCGTTCGGGCAGTGGTCATTCCCAATCCCAAACTCAAGGGCAAGCCACGGGATTGGAACTGGCACAACGCCATCGGACTCTGGTCGGCGCCGGTTCTGCTGATCATGAGCATCACGGGCGTTGTGATGGCGTTTCGCCCGGTGGGCAACGTCATCTATGGCGCGCCGGTCGCGGGGCAGGGACCCGGCGGCATGTCCACCAACCAGCCGATGTACACGGCGCCTGAGCCGGGCATGCGACCGCTCACGCCGGAAGCCCTGGTGGCCCTCGCCGTGCGCGAGGTTCCCGGTTGGGAGGAGATCACGGTGCGGACGGGCAACCGTCAGCGCGGTCCGCGACCTGGTGGTGGCGAGGGCATGCGCGGTGAAGGACCGCGGGTCGGGGCGGGAGCCGTTGGGGAGGGCGAGGGGGCGCGTCGCGGACGCGAAGTTGCCGCGG
>CAZYJB010000484.1:1168-4257 GCA_964647675.1 uncultured Verrucomicrobiota bacterium
GATGCTTCCGGAGCCGGCGGGAATGGCGAGGCGCGGGGCGGTGGTGGTGGCGGTGGTGGGGGCGGTGGCGGACGCGGGACACCCGCGGTAACCGTCGCGGTGCGCGAGTCGGGTGGCTGGTCGGTTCAGCCGGTGCAACTTCAATTCCACCCGTTCACCGGCGAGGTGTTGCGCCGGACTTCGTTCGCTTCCCAAGTGGCCGAGGTGGGGTGGCGGCGCGCTCTGCGCGGGCTCAATCGCACCGTGCACACCGGCGAGGCTGGAGGCTGGTTCGGGCAAACCCTGGCGTTTCTCGCGTGCGTGGGCGGCATGGTGCTGGTGTACACCGGGTTCGCGCTAAGTTGGCGGCGGTTCTTCAAGCGCCGACCCGTGGAGTCCGCGTCGGCGCGTACCGCAATGGCGGTCGAGGAAGTGGAGGCAGTTCCCGCGGCTGTGGAAGCCGTGGTGCCGATGGCTTCGCCCAGAACCCTGGAATGATGACGCCCACGTCCGCACCTGCGCAGCGATCCCTGCCGCGACCGGCCGGGAGGCACCCGATCGGATCTGCTCCGGTCGGGCGGCGCCTTTCGGGCCCTTCGACCGTGCCGGTGTTGACGCTGGTGATCTGGGTTTCCTGTCTGGCCATTGGTGGATTGGGATTCGTGTTGCCCTATCGGCGGCCGGCGCCGCCGCGCAGGGAACCGCCTCCGGTGGTCGCGCAGTTTCTGCGGGTGGAATTGACCGACGAGCCATTGCCGTCCCCCAGCGCCACACCCTCGCAGGCCTACGAAAGTCCGACCCCGCCGCCGCCCCTGGCCAAGCCGCTGACCGCGCCGGCAGTGCCGCCCTTGGTGGCCGTGGCCGGGCCCGCACCGCACATCGCCTTCGCGTTGCCAGTGGAGGGTCCCGTTCGCGTGGTGGATGCGGCCGAGGCGTCCTTTGCGCGGCAGGCAGTGGTCGAGGCCACGAACGCCGCACCGACTGGGGTGGCGGTGGCCAGCCCGCCGGTTCAAACGCTTTCCTATGGGCAGGGTGAGGGACGCCAGCCCGCGCCGGAGTATCCGCGGCAGGCGGTGCGCGAGCGCCAGGAGGGCACGGTCGTGGTGCGGCTGTCGGTGGGCGAGGAAGGTCGCGTGGTGGCGGCGGAGGCCGTGACGCCCTCTCCCTGGCCGCTGCTGAATCAATCGGCCGTTCGTACCGTGCGCGAGCGCTGGCGTTTCCGGCCGGGCCCGATGCGGGTCTATGACGTACCGATCCGCTTTGAACTGACGAAGTCCTGAGAGTGCGAGATCCCAGGCGAGTCGAGAGGAGTTTCCATGAGTGTGAACAATCCAATGCTGGCCAACGTGGTGGTGGATTTCTTCATCAAGGGCGGGCCCGTCATGTGGCCCATCCTGGTCTGCCTGGTTGCCGCGGCGGTGGTGGTGATCGAGCGCGGCGTCTGGTGGTGGCAGCTCGCGCGACGATCGCGTCGCGAACGCCTCGAGCGCGCCTTCGAGCTGATTGCCGGCGGTCGGTTCGGTGAGGCGGTTGAAGCGACCGACGATCCGCGGGATCCGTATCTTTCCACCGTGCACGAGGGGCTGGTCCATGCGCACACCTCGTTCCTCGGCGCGATGCAATTACGCGCCACCGACGAGATCGAGCATGCCGAAAAGAAACTCTGGATCCTCAGCACGTTCATCACGCTGGCGCCTCTGCTCGGGTTGCTCGGCACCGTCACCGGCATCATGCACTCGTTCAACTTCGTGGGCGACGACCAGCTGGCGCCCACCAAGGTCAGCGGTGGCATTGCCGAGGCCCTGATCGCCACCGCCTGCGGTCTCGGCATCGCGATCCTCGCGCTGCTGCCCTTCAACTATTTCAACCGGCGCCTTGCACACTTCCGCTCGCGGCTGGAGCGCACCATCAATCACGTCGAACTGCTCGTCGAATCCGCGCGACACCACGGCTGGGATCTCGACGCCTTTGCGCGCGGCCGCGCGGTTGAGGTGCGCCGCCGCGCCGGCGTGGAACCCGTCGAGGAGATCGTCTTCCAACGCTGAACGCCCATGCCCGTCAAACTCGGCTCCCGACTGCCCGCCGAATCGGAGGCGCGCATCGAGATCATCCCCCTGATCGACATCATGTTCTTTCTGCTCGCGGCATTCATGCTGGTGAGCCTGAGCATGGTGAACCTCAAGAGCGTGAAGGTGAACCTGCCCACCGCGACCGTCGCCACGCCGGAATCGCGCTCGGACTTCCTCAATATCTCGGTCGACCGCGCCGGCTTGTTCTATCTGGAACGCTCGCCGGTCGGCGCGAGTGAGCTGGCTGCCGCGCTGGCGGCGATGAACCGCACCAACGCCGAGGTGCGCGTGTTCATCAGCGGCGACCGCGACGCTCGTCATGGCGACGTGATACGCGCCCTGGACATCGTACGTTCCGGCGGCATCGACCGCGTCGCGTTCGAGATCCGCGAGGCGGCCTCGGACCCTTCGTTGCGCAGCCCATGAGCACGCCCCTGTCATGGATCAACCTCGGCGGGGTGGCGGTTCTCGCCGGTCTGTGCGTCGTGCAATGGTCGGTCAACCGCCGGATCGAGCTCGATCGACTCGCGCTCGAGAAGGTGCGGGTCGAACACGAGGGACGCCTCGCGGAACAGACGCGCCGGCTCGCAGGGCAGACTGCCGACCTCGAGTCGTTCCGCCGGCATGTGATCGAGGCCAACGCCGCGGTGCGCACCAACGAGGCGCGGTTCAACGCGCTGGAGCGCGAGCTCGACGCGCTGCGTGGCGAGCGCGATCACCTGCGCACGTCGATGACCAATTGGATGATCGCGGTGCGCGAGCGCGACGAGCATCTCGGTCGCGCGGCGGGCGAACTCAAGCGGGTGGTGGAGGAACGCGATGCCATGGTGGCGCGCGTCAATGAGCTCGGCGGACGCCACAACAAGCTGGTGGAGGAATTGAACCAGCGCACGCGCGACTTCAACGAACTCGTGGCGAAGTACGGCGAGCTCGCCAAGGCGCGGGGCGGAGCGAAGTAGGCGGCGGTAGCCGCGAGCGTGCAGCTCGCGCTGGCTGGCGTTGGCGAATGGAGTCGCGGGAGCGGTCGAGCGCCGCCTGGAC
>CAZYJB010000485.1:0-4255 GCA_964647675.1 uncultured Verrucomicrobiota bacterium
GCGGTAAAACCCGCGCGCGCGCGCCGCCACCTCCGACGCCAGGCGCACGAAGCGCTCGGAGTATTCCCCGTGCAGGATCGCCTCCTCCGTCACACCATGCCGCTCCAACGCCTCGAGCGGCAGGTAGATGCGCCCGCGCGCGGCATCCGCCTGCACGTCGCGCAGGATGTTGGTCAACTGGAGGGCCTGCCCCAGCTTCACCGCATAGTCGCGCGACCTGGGATCGGTATAGCCGAAGACTTCGATGCTCAACAGACCCACCACCGACGCCACCCGGTAGCAGTACTGTTCCAGATCCGCATAGGTGGCGTAGCGGAGCTGTCCCAAGTCGGTCTCGCACCCGCGGATCAGCTCGTCGAAGAGGTGGAACGGCAGCCGGTACTGCTCGATGACCGGCTTCAGCTCACGGTTCACGGCAAACTCCGGGGTCCCACCCTCGCAGGCCAGCCGAATGTCCCGGCGCCACGCCTCCAAATGCCGGGCGCGTTCCTCGACCGGGCGGGAATCCTCGTCGGCCACGTCGTCCACCTCGCGGCAGAACGCGTACAAGGCCGCCATACCCGACCGCCGCGCCCTGGGTAGCAGCACAAATGCCAGGGCGAGGTTCGAGCCGCTCTGTCGCGTGATAGCCGCGCTCGTCTCCATGCGCAGGTCGGATCGGATCGGATCGATCAGCTCGGAGGGCGGGGGGGCGTGCCGTTGCCCTCGCGATCCACCCATCCCTCTTCGACTCGCTCCGGCGGCAGCCCGCCTGATTCGGCCAGGGTCGGATTGCGCGGGCGATGGTCCCGGCGCCGGCGTCGCACCCGGCGCCGACCGCCCTGCCCGTCGCCCTCGGCCTCACCGTCCGCTTTGCGGGCGGGCGAGCCGCCCTGGCCGTTTCCGCCCGCGGAGGACGAGGAGGAAGACGACGACCGCCGCCGGCTCGACGGCGCCGATTTGGGGGACGACGTGGCGGGTGCGGAACCCGAGGAACGGCGTGCCCGGCTGCGGGACCTCATGCCGAGCAGGACGCCGATCGCCAGCACGATCGCGACCGCGCTGACGACGATCAGCACTTTCAGCATGTCATCCGCAATCAGGCCTGCCTTGGCCGTACCGCCTCCACCGATGTTTTCCATGATTTACGTATGGGGGCGCGCCGGCGGCCCAGCCGCCTCATCCTCCGGCACTCCCTCCGTATGCCATCCGAGACGCTGCATGCGATACCTCAACGCATGCCGGCTGATTCCCAGCGCCTCCGCCGCGCGGCTCAGGTTCTTCTGGCGCTCCAGCGCGGCCGTGATCAGCCGGCGCTCGTACTCTGCCAGGGCCTCCTCGAGCGGCTTGTCCGTCACCGCGGGCGCCGACCCCGCGCCGCCTGCCGCGGTCGCAACCACGGCTGTCGGCGCGGAAACCTCCCCACCCGCCGCGGCCGTCGCCTGCGACAACCGCGATTCCACCGAGAAATCAGGAAGACTCCGCGCGTTCACCTCGGGTCCGGACTCGAGGATCACCGCGCGTTCGATCGCGTTTCTCAGCTCGCGAACGTTACCGGGCCACCAGTGCCGGAGCAACGCCTCTTCCGCAGCCTTCGATAGGCGCAGGGGCGGCTTGCCGAGCGACCGGCAGTAGTGCGCCAGGAAGTGCCGCGCCAGCGCGAGGACGTCCTCCCCCCGTTCGCGCAGCGGTGGCGGGCGGAACTGCACGACGTTCAGCCGGTGGAACAGGTCCTCGCGGAAGGCGCCCTCGCGGATCAGGCCCACCAGGTCGCGGTTGGTGGCGGTCACCACACGCACATCGACCTTCAACTCCTGATTGCCGCCCACCCGCGTGAACGAGCCATCCTCGAGGAACCGCAGGAGTTTGGCTTGCAGCGAGCGGCTCATGTCGCCGATCTCGTCGAGGAACACCGTGCCGCCGTCGGCTTCCTCGACGCGGCCGGTCTTCTGTCGGATCGCCCCGGTGAACGCGCCCTTCTCGTGCCCGAACAGCTCGCTCTCCAACAGGGCCTCGGGGATGGCCGCGCAGTTGATCCGCACATAAGGCGCCGCGCTGCGCCGGCTCAGTCGGTGCAGGCACCCGGCGATGAGTTCCTTCCCCGTGCCGCTCTCGCCGAGGATCAACACCGTCGCGTGGCTCGGCGCCACGGTCTCGATCAGGCGCTTCAGCTCGCCCATGTGCGGCGAGTCGCCGATCAACTGGTCCAGCGTCACGCCCTGCTCGGCGCGCGACTTGAGCGCGGTATTCTCGCGCACCAACCGGTGCCGCTCGGCGCACCGCCCCACCTGATGCACCAGTTCCTCGGGCGCGAACGGCTTCGAAAGGTAGTCGAAGGCGCCGCCGCGGATGGCCTCAACCGCGAGGCGTGGCGTGGCATAGGCGGTGATGACGATGACCGGCACCAGGGGCCACCGCTCCTTGACACGCTTCAGCAGCTCGTACCCGCTCATGCCGCCGAGGCGCGCGTCCGTGATCACCAGCAGCACCTCGCGCTCCGCCAGCAATCCCAGCGCGCGTTCCGCGGATTCCGCACCGACCACGTCATAGCCCTCGGGCCGCAGGATCTGGTCGAGCGACGCGCGCATGTTCGGCTCGTCGTCGACCACCAGAATGGGAGGCAGGGCGCGCATCGGTCAGTCGGCTCGCTTCAACGTGGTGCGTCCCGGGAAGGTTAGGTGAAAGCGCGTCCCCTTTCCAACGTCCGACTCCACCACCACGCGCCCGCCGAACATCTCGACGTTCTGCTTCACGATCGCCAGGCCCAGCCCCGTGCCGCCCTCCTTGGTGGTGAAGTAGGCCTCGAAAATGCGCTCGCGATTCTCCGGCGCAATGCCCGGTCCGTCGTCCTCCACGGTCACTTCGACCGCGAATTCCGGGCCATACCGCGCGCCCACCTTCACCCGGCCTGCGCCGCGCAGGACGTCGCGTGCGTTCTTCAGCAGGTTGTCGAAGACCTCGCCCAGGCTGCGGCGGCTGAGCATCAGCACCGGGGTCGGGATGACGTACTCGCGCTCGATGCGCGTGCCGAAGCCGGAGCCCGGCGGAAACACGCGCGCCAGGGACGCCTCGAGTTCCTCCACCACGTCGAGGCGCTCCACGTGGCCTTCGGCGAGCTGCGCGAAGCCGATCAGGTCGGTGAGAATGCGGTCCGACCGCTCGACCTCGTCGCGGATGATCTGCAGCGACTTCCGTCCCTCCGCCGCGGCCTCTGCCGGCAGGCGCTGGAGCGTGTACGCGGCGTTGTTGATGATGCCGAGCGGGTTCTTGAGCTGGTGCGCAATCTCCGCCGCCAACCGGCCCGCGGTGCGCATCTGTTCGCGGCGCAGTGCGTACTCCGCCGCCTCCGACTGCCGCTCGCGCTCGCGGTCGAGCAGCACCTGCAGGCTGAAGCAGACACCGCCCAGCAGGAGCAGAAGGAACACGCGCAGCAGGAAGGGTTCGGTGGCGCGGAACGCCTCGGCGCGCTCGTCGAGCTGCAGGATGTAGAGGTCGAGGATCCCCGCCGCCACGTAAGCGAAAACCAGCAGCAGGTTCAGCGCGATCTGCAGCGGCGCCACCGGCATGCTCAGCGCGTTGCGCACCACCAGCAGCGGGAAGGCCCAGAACAGGATGCTGTCGAAGCCGTCCGTGACCAGGGTGAGCGCCGCCAGAAATCCGGCGTCCGCCACCGCCGCGGTGAAGACGATCCATTGCAAAACCTTCAGCGGCAGGCGGCGGAAGGCCCAGATCGGGAGGGCAAGAAACGCACTCAGCGTGGCGTAGGCGACGAAGATCTGGCGCAGCGAACGCACCACTTCGAGACCGACCTCGCTGGTGTTGGAGAGGCTCTCGATGTTCAGCGAGAAGAAGAGGAACCAGCCCACCGCCATCAGCAGGGCGCCCTTCACCGGGAGCCCGACGTCGCGCTCCACCAACCGCAGGCGCGCCGCGGCCAGCCCGAGGTTCGGCTCGGGCGCCGCCAACACGCTCCACACGCTTTGCAGCAGCTTGGTCACCGGCCTCCTCGCGCGCGACCGGTCACGCCCGCACCCGCAGACTCTTCCACGGTTCCTCGCCGCTCACGTCGACCAGGAACGGTCCCTTCGCCGCCGCCGGCGACAGAACCGCCAGGATCACGGCGTCGCGTGTCGTGGGATTGAACGTCGCATGCACGATGCCGCGCGGGATATGCGCCACCTCCCCCGCCTTCAGCAGGCGCCGCTCGCGTTCCACCCACTGCTCCACCTCGCCGTCGAGCACGTAGATGATCTCCTCCAGCTCGGGATGGGTGTGG
>CAZYJB010000486.1:0-4246 GCA_964647675.1 uncultured Verrucomicrobiota bacterium
CCATGCCACGCCTGTCTGCCGCGCTGTCCCTGCTGGCTCCGTTCCTCGCCCTGATGCTGCTGTCGCGGTCCGCACCCGCCGCGGGTCTGCCCCGGCTCGCGGTGAGCGAGAACCGGCGCTTCCTCGTCACTTCCGATGGCCGGCCCTTCTTCTGGCTCGGCGACACCGCCTGGGAACTCTTCCACCGGCTCAATCGGGAGGAAGCCGAAACCTATCTCCAGCACCGCGCACGGCACGGCTACACGCTGATCCAGGCCGTGGCCCTCGCAGAACTCGACGGTCTCACCGCACCCAATCCGTACGGTCACACGCCGCTCGCCGGCAACGATCCCACGCGCCCGAACGAAGCCTATTTCCAGCACGTCGACTGGATCGTGCGCCGGGCCAACGAACTGGGCCTTTATGTCGGCTTCCTCCCGACCTGGGGCGACAAATGGAACAAGAAGTGGGGCGCTGGCCCGGAGATTTTCACGCCCGCCAACGCCGAGTCCTACGGCGAATGGATCGGACGGCGTTACCGCTACGCAGCCATCGTCTGGATCCTTGGCGGCGATCGCCCGGTCGAGTCCGAGGCCCACAAGGAGATCACGCGAGCGATGGCACGCGGACTCCGCCGCGGCGACGGGGGCGCGCATCTCATGACGTTTCATCCCACCGGCGGCAACAGCTCCAGCGTGCCGTTTCATGACGAAGCCTGGCTCGATTTCAACATGCGCCAGAATGGGCATGTCGCGGAGTTCAATGGACGGTACGACCTCACCCGCCAGGACTATGACCGCCACCCCATCAAGCCCGTGCTCGATGGAGAGCCCATTTACGAGGATCACCCGGTTTCCTTCGACGCCAAGAAGTTCGGGCATTCCATCGCCGCCGACGTGCGCCGGCCCCTTTACTGGGATCTCTTCAACGGCGCCTTTGGCCACACCTACGGTCACCACAGCGTCTGGCAAATGTGGGCGGAAGGCCGGCCCCCCATTAACAACCCGCTCCTGCCCTGGTCCGAGGCCGTCGCACAACCCGGCGCCGTCCAAATGAAGCACGGGCGTGCGCTGATGGAATCCCGCCCCTTCCTCACCCGGATTCCGGATCCGGGGGTTGTCGTCACCGACCGGGTTTCCACCAGTGTGCCGGGCACCGGGCGCTATCACTTCGCCGCGACGCGGGACGAGGCGGGCACCTTCGCCATGGTCTACGCCCCCGCCGGACGCGCGTTCAAGGTGCGCCTGGACAAGATCACGGGGGCGAAGGTGAAGGCGTGGTGGTTCGACCCGCGCACCGGCAAGGCGGAGGCGATCGGCACCTTCCCGAACCAGGGCGAGCGCGAATTCGTGCCCCCCAATCCGGGCGAACATCTGGATTGGATTCTTGTGCTCGACGACGCGTCGAAGCGCTATCCGGCGCCGGGCCGGGCCAGGTGATTC
Organism: uncultured Verrucomicrobiota bacterium; assembly: GCA_964647675.1. Classification (GTDB taxonomy): domain Bacteria; phylum Verrucomicrobiota; class Verrucomicrobiia; order Limisphaerales; family CAIMTB01; genus CAIMTB01. The sequence goes on from CAZYJB010000486.1 coordinate 1,422, forward strand.
GCCGACGCCGTGCGAGCGCGGGCTGCACGCCCGCGACTACGTCGTCGTAGCCGTCGCCGTCCAGGCGACGCTCACCCGCTCCAGCAACCTCATTCGCCAACGCCACGCGAGCGCGGGGTACACGTCGGCGCCTACGTCGTTGAGCGGGCCCCACAAATGGCGCTTGCACATTCCCGCCGCTGGCGGCATTGACGCGCCCCCATTCATTCATCTCGATGAACGAACGATTTGTCGCGCGCATTGCCGGGGAACTCGCCGTTCCCGCGTCCAAGGTTGCCGCCACGGCTCGGCTTCTCGCCGAGGGCGCCACGGTCCCCTTCATCGCGCGCTACCGCAAGGAGGCCACCGGCGAACTCGACGAGGTCGCCATCACCGCGGTGCGCGACCGCATGGGCCAACTCGTCGAACTCGAACAACGCCGCGAATCGATCCTCAAATCGCTCACCGAACGCAATCTCCTGACCGATGCGCTCGGCACCGCCATCCACGGCGCCGAGACACTCGCCTCGCTCGAGGACCTCTACGCCCCGTACCGTCCCAAGCGCCGTACACGCGCGACCATCGCACGCGAAGCGGGCCTCGAGCCGCTCGCCGACCTGCTCTTCCAACAACAGGCCACCGTCGATCCCGCCACCGCGGCCGCGCCCTTCGTGAACGCGGAGAAACAGGTCGCAGACGTGGCCGCTGCGCTGGCCGGCGCACGGGATATCCTGGCGGAACGCGTCGCCGAGGACGCCGCGGCGCGCGCGCGCCTGCGCGAACTCTATTGGAACGAGGGCACGGTCCGCTCGAAAGTGGTCCACGGGAAAGAGGCGGAGGCGGCGAAGTTCAAAGACTACTTCGACTGGACCGAGCTGGTGGCGAAGATTCCAAGCCACCGGCTCCTCGCCATCCGGCGCGGCGAGACCGAGGGCTTCCTCCTGGTGCGCGTCACGCCGTCCGAGGACGCCGCGCTCACCCTGCTCGAGCCGATGTTCGTAAAAGCTCCCGGCACGCCGGGTGGCGAACAGGTGCGACAGGCGGTGACCGATTCCTACAAGCGCCTGCTCGGTTTCGCCATCGAGGCCGAAGTGCGCATCGAATCGAAGAAACAAGCGGATGCCACGGCCATCCGCGTCTTCGCCGACAACCTGCGCGCGCTCCTGCTCGCGCCCGCCCTCGGACAAAAGGTGGTGCTGGCCATCGACCCCGGGTTCCGTACCGGATGCAAAACCGTGGTGCTCGACCGCCAGGGCAAGCTGCTGCATCACGAGGTCCTGCACGCCACCGCCGCCTCGCCAGCGCAGGTGCGCGAGGCGGGTGAGGCGCTTCGCCGGCTCACGGAACGCTTCCAGGTGGAGGCGATCGCCATCGGCAACGGCACCGCCAGCCGCGAATCCGAAGCCTTCGTGCGCGCGCTCAAACTGCCCGCCCAGATCCCCGTGGTGCAGGTCAATGAAAGCGGCGCCTCCATCTACTCGGCCAGCGAGGTGGCCCGCGAGGAGTTCCCCAACGAGGACGTCACGGTGCGCGGCGCGGTCAGTATCGGACGGCGTCTCATGGATCCGCTCGCCGAGCTGGTGAAACTCGATCCGAAGTCGATCGGGGTCGGGCAGTACCAGCACGACGTCGACGAGTTCGCCCTCAAGCGCGGCTTGGACGACACGGTGACCTCCTGCGTGAACCGCGTCGGGGTGGAGCTCAATACCGCGAGCAAGCAGTTGCTGAGCTACGTCTCCGGACTCGGCCCAGCACTCGCCGCCAACATCATCGCCCACCGCAACGAGCACGGGCCCTTCAAGACCCGCCGCGACCTGCTGCAGGTGCCGCGGCTCGGACCCAAGGCATTCGAACAATGCGCCGGCTTCCTGCGCATCCGCGACGGACAGCACCCGCTCGATGCCAGCGCCGTCCATCCCGAGCGCTACGGCCTCGTCGACAACATCGCAGGTGATTTGGGCTGCGAGGTGCGTGACCTCCTGCGCGACGCCGGGGCGCGCAATCGCGTCCGACCCGAGCGCTACGTGACGGAAACGGTGGGATTGCCGACGCTGGAGGACATCCTCGGAGAGCTCGCAAGGCCGGGACGCGATCCGCGCCAGCAGTTCGAGGTGTTCGCCTTCCAGGAAGGCGTCGAGAAGTTGGAGGACCTCAGGCCCGGCATGAAACTGCCCGGCATCGTGACCAACGTCACCGCTTTCGGGGCCTTCGTGGACATCGGGGTACACCAGGACGGCCTCGTGCACGTCAGCCAGCTCGCCGACCGGTTCGTCAAGGATCCCGCCGAGGTGGTGAAGGTCGGCCAGAAGGTGCGTGTGACGGTTACCGAAGTGGATCTCGAGCGGAAGCGCATCGCGCTGTCGATGCGCGCCCAACCCCAGATCGGCGGCGCGCGACCGGCCGGCGCGCTGCCACGCACCTCCCCCGGGCCAACACGTCCGTCCGGTTCTGGCTCCGCTCAACCGCCTCGCCGCCCGGCGCCGAGTTTCAATGCCGCCGCGGATTCGTGGACGGCGCTGGAGCAGGCGTTTGATCAGAGCAAGAAGCCGAAGGATCGTTGAGCGGGTTGCAAGGGCCCGAAAACGGAAACGCCGCCGGATCACTCCGGCGGCGCTGGACAGATGACAGATTCCAGAGAGACGGGTGCGGACTTCAGGCAACTCCGCTCACAGCGGTTCCCACTTCTGGTGCTTGTACCGCTGATAGATCCACTGGAAGTCGATGTTCTTCGCGTTGCCGCCGGTCCAGTAAAAGCTCTCCTTGCCGTTCGACGAATCGCGCGCGGCCTTGACCGTGGCGCCGTCACGCCATTTGCGGCTCTCCGAGTGCCCATCGGCGAAGCCAAT
>CAZYJB010000487.1:0-4229 GCA_964647675.1 uncultured Verrucomicrobiota bacterium
TGTCCGGCGCGTGCCGGACGGGTCGATCCTTCCACCGCTTCCCGGCGATTCCGGCCAGGGCCGGGCGCCTTGGCCGTGGGTGTTGCCCTGCTGCTTGCGGGGGCTGCACGACTGGCGGGCCAGGACGCGCCAGCTGCAGCAACGACCTCCGGTTCGGCCGTTGCGACCGGGATTCCGGTCGATCCAGCCTCCGTGTCGAACGAGCTCGTCGCGGGCAAGGTGGCCGAGGAAGGCGACGCGGATCCGACGCGCGCCTTGCAGCACTACGAAGGGATCGTCGCACGTTACGATGCTGTACGCGAAGCCGCTGCCGAGGCGCTGCTCCGCATTGGTGAGATCCGGCGAATCCAAGGCGATCTCGCCGCCGCGGTTGAGGCCTACCAACGGGTGGTGTCGTCGGTGGATTGTGAGCCGCAGACGAAGATCGCGGGCGCCAAGGCCCTGCATAAACTGAAGCCGGCGGCGGTGGGGGCGGGGGCAGGCACCACCGCGCCGTACGGAGATGGCTCCGGGGAAGGTTCCGGATCTTCAGGCGAGTCCGCGACGAGCGAGGGAGGCGAAGCCGAAAATGGCACACTGCCTGGCGGAGGCGGCGGCACGGCCCGGATTTCTGCTGCGCCCCAACCAGGGGCGCAGGGGCTTCCGTCAGGAGCAACCGCCGCGAACCTTTACAACATGTCCCCGGAATTGGCGCGTCGCTATGGGCTCGTGCCGAGTGGCGGGGCGGCGGCGACGGGCGCTGCCGGGGCAGGGGGGATGGTGACCGCCACCACCGGACTCCCCCCCGAACTCCGCCGACGGTACGGACTGGATTCCGCCGACCCGATCACCTCGACGGCTGCAAGGCCGGCGACGTCGACCTCCTCGCAGCGGTCCGGGCGCGCGGCGGAAGCCCAGATGACCTTGGACAGCGTGCGCGCCGAGGCCTTGCGCGTGAACAGCGAGCTACGTTCCGTGCAGCGCGAGATACGAGCCAGCGAAGGGGGATCCCTGGAACTGATTCCCAAGCGCATGATTCAGGATGACATGCTGCTCCATCTTCTGGGGGATTGGGAGAGTTCGAAACTCATTGCCATCAAGGCTCCCGAATCGAAACGCGCCGAAGCGGTGGCCACCTGCGAGCGAGCGCAGGCCGCCGCGGAGCAGCACTTCAGGAACGTCTACCTGCCACGTCTCTCGACGACCCATCGAATTCTGGAGCGCGAGATGGAACTGCTGAAGAAGGAGATCAACGAAGCCGCCGCCGAGGTGGAGAAGGCACGGGTGAAGTTCTGAGGGCCGAGTGCGCGACGGCCCGGCACGGCGGACTCGCCGGCCCGAGCAGGATGGATACGCTCGCGGGACACCCGTGAACTCCCGCCCTCACGCGAATGGTTCAGCCGCCCCACGCGTACTCCGCGCGGGGCGGCTCTGGGGCCTGGGGCTGCTCGGCATCCTGCCCGCGTTGCTCCTCGGAGCGTTCGGGCTGCTGACGCTCCGTCGGGAGGAGGACCTGGCCGTCGTGGATGCGCGTCGGATGGCCTCCGACCTCGCTGGTCAAATTGCTTCCGCTGCCACGGGATCACTGGTCCGTTTCGGCGAATTGGATGCTGCCGCGGTGCGCGCAGCGGCCGATTCGGCACGACGACCGCAGGACGAACTCCTGACGCAGATGCAACTGGGCGTCCCGGTGCGCTTTTTTGCGAACACCGACGGTTGGGCGTATCCGCCCGAACCAGGCGACCGGGCGCTGGGGCGATCCTTGGAGGCGTCGGAACTTTCTGAGGGCAATCGGTCCGACTGGCAGGAGGCGGTTCACGCCGAGCGCGAGCCCCAGCGGCGCGACGAGGCGATCTCCCGGTGGCGGGAGATCCTGAACGAAACCCCGGCCGAAGCGCCTTGGCGGGTGGCCGCCCGCTTTCACCTGGGCCGCACGCTGGTGCAGGCGGGCAAGACCGACGAAGGAGCGGTCCACCTGGAATCCGTCGTCCGCGATGGCGCCGTGCAGACCGGTGACACAGGGCTGCCGCTCGACGTCCTGGCTGCGCGCAGCCTTTTGCAGGCGGCCGAGGTGGACAGCCGACTGGAGGCCGGGCGTCCGGCCTGGCTTCATCTGCTCGCTGAACGCGCGGTGGTGCGCCGCAGCATCCCGGTCGCGCTGGCGCGCGAGTTCGAACGCGGGGAGAATCCGCCGCCGGTGCAGGATTGGGAACGCGTCGCCGAGCACCATCGGAACGTGCGCCGTGCGCTGCCCAATCTTCCGGAGTCCTGCGTTCCCGTCTGGCTCTCGGACCATGGAACCAATCACCTGCGCTGGTGTCGGCAGGTCGCGGGCGGCACATGGGTGGCCGTGTTTCCCGAGGAGAGAGTCCGTCGACTCGGGTTGGCGCCGCTGGACACATTCCGTCTCCCGCCCGGCGTGGACGTCACGCTTTCCATTGTGGGGAAACCCTTCTCGCGCCGGGGTGGTGAGGTGGGCGGGGAAATACTGGCCACCGCTGAGCTGCCCGCGTTCGGCGATTCGGCGACGCGCGTGGCGTTGTCCATTGCGGACCCGGCGGCATTCCACGCGCTGACGCGGTTGCGGGCCCGGATGCTGGGGGCATTGATCGCCTTCGCGAGCCTGGTCTGTGTCTTCGCGGTCGTGGCCGCGCTGCGGGCCTATGAACGCGAGCGCCGCCTGGCAGCGCAGCAGGCTGATTTCGTGGCCAGCGTGTCGCACGAGTTGCGGGCGCCCCTCGCCGCGGTGCGGCTCATGTCGGAGGAACTGATGGACGCGCCGGGGTCCGGGTCCGCGGCGACGTCGTCGTATCCCAGGTTGATCCTGCGCGAGGCACAACGCCTGGGGAGACTGGTGGAGAACGTCCTGCGGCACGCGCGTCTCGAGCAGGGCGCGGCTGCCTTGGATCGGCGCGACGTGGACTTGCGCGAAGTGGTGCAGGGGCCGGTTGAGAGCCTGCGGCCCTCCGCGGCGGACCGCGGCGTACGCCTGGAGTTGCAGATGCCCGCCCGGCCGGTGCGCGCGCGAGTCGATTTGCATGCGTTGCAGCAGGTGGTGGTGAATCTGGTGGACAATGCCGTGAAGCATTCGCCGGACGGTGCGGTGGTGCAGGTGGGGCTGGCTCCCTGTGAAACGGCAGTCGATGTCGCGGACGCGGACCAGCACGCCCCACTCAACCGAACTCCCCGACGCCCCATCGCACAATTCTGGGTGGCCGATCGCGGCACGGGGATTCCACGAACGGACCACGAGCGCATCTTCGAGCGGTTTTACCGGCGCGGGTCGGAGTTGCGTCGCGAGACCTGCGGCGTGGGACTCGGGCTCGCGCTGGTGAAGCGCATCGTCGAGGCGCACGAGGGTTCCATCGTCGTGGAGAGCGAGCCCGGCGAGGGAGCGAGGTTCATCGTGAAGCTCCCGTTGGAGGCGACGTCGTGAAAGCCAAGGCCGAAACCGAATCCGAGAAGCCCGTGTTGGAGCGTGTCCTGGTCGTGGAAGACGAGCTCGCGATGCGCACCGTGCTGCAGGATTGCCTGGCCCGGCACGGTTACCGCGTGCTGACTGCTGCCGACGGAGAGTTGGGGCTCGCGCGCGCGATCGAGGAGACGCCGGATCTGGTGCTGCTCGATCTCATGATGCCGAGGCTCGATGGGTTCGCCGTTTGCCGCGCGTTGCGTCAGCAGGGATTCGGAGGTCGGATCCTCTTCCTCACCGCGCGCGGTCAGGTGGGCGATCGCGTGCACGGATTGGACCTCGGCGCGGACGACTATCTCGTCAAGCCGTTCAGTCGCGACGAACTGCTCGCCCGGGTTCGTGCCCTGCTCAGGCGCCGTCGGCAGGACGAGGCGCCGCGCGAGATGGTGTGCGGGAGTCTGAGGATCGACATTCCGGCACGACGCGTTTGGAAGGCCCGCGTGGAACTCGAGCTGACCGCCAAGGAGTTCGCCATGCTGCAGATGCTCGTCGAACGCGCTGGGGAAGTGATTCCGCGCGAGACCTTTCTCGATCGAGTCTGGGGTGTGACCGCGTTTCCGACCACGCGGACGGTCGACAAGCACATCGTGCAGTTGCGGCAGAAAATCGAGGACGATCCGGCGAACCCGCGGCACATCGTGACGGTGCATGGCACGGGTTACCGTTGGGAGGCGGCTACGACGAACGTGGCCGCGGGCGTGTAGCTCGCGCTGACCGGCGTTGGCGAATGGAGTCGCCGGAGGCGGACGAGCGCCGCCTGGACGGCGGCGGCTACGAC